>VAWY01000253.1 GCA_005888335.1 Actinomycetota bacterium | reverse complement strand
GCCGGCCGGCGATCTCGATCACCCGGCCGGGGTCGACGACGCCCTCGTACGGGCAGCCGAACGACGTCGCGATCACCGCCGCGCAGCGCAGGCCGTGCTCGCGGATCGCCGGAATCATCCGCTCGAGCGTCTGGAGCGACTCGTCGACGCCGCGGTTGACGTTCTTGCGGTTGTGCGTCTCCGACGCGCTGAGGAAGACCGCGACCTCGTGGAAGCGGTCGCGGTGCTCGAGGGCGGTCGCCAGGCCTCGCTCGTTGGGCACGAGGACGGTCAGCTCGACGCCGTCGGGGACGTCGATGCCGTGCAACACGTCGATCGCGTCGTCGAGCTGCGGGATGACGTCGGGACGCACGAAGCTCGCGACCTCGATCCGGCGCAGCCCCGTCCGTGCCAGCGCGTCGATGAGCCGCACCTTGTCCTTCGTCGCGATGCGCTCGGGCTCGTTCTGGAAGCCGTCGCGCGGTCCGACCTCCCGGACGCGGACGCGCTCTGGCGGTCCGGAGGCCGTCACGCGCTCACAGAGGTCGTGAACTTGTCGTAGGCGATGTCGCCCTCGTCGACGCCGTGCACCGTCGTCAGCTCCTCGACCAGCGCGTCGATCATCGGCGGCGGGCCGCAGGTGTAGACCTCGGGCTCGTTGAGCTCACTGAGCGCCTGGCAGGCCACCTCGTGCACGAACCCGGTCGCGCCGCTCCATCCCGCTCCGTCGGGCTCGGAGAGCACCTCGGTGTAGGCGAAGTCGGCCAGCCGCGAGCCCAGCTCCTCGACGACCTCGCGGTAGAAGAGGTCGCCGGCGGTGCGGGCGCCGTAGAAGAAGCGCACCTTCCGGCCGCTGCCCTGCTCGACGAGCTGGCGCAGGAGCGCGAGCACCGGCGCCATCCCCGAGCCGCCGGCGACCATCAGGATGTCGCGGTCGGTCTCGGCGAGGCGGAAGCTGCCGTACGGGCCGGTGAAGGCGATCGGCGTGCCCGGCTCCAGGCCGGCGGTGAGGAGGTTCGAGAACGCGCCGTCGGGATACGCGCGGATCAGGAACTCGACGTGGCCGTTGCCCGGGAGGCTCGCCATCGAGAACGAGCGGCACAGGTCGGTGTCGGGGACGTGGAGGTCGAGGTACTGCCCCGGCGTGAACTCGAAGCCCGAGGGCTCCTCGACGGCCAGCACGAGGTGGTGGATGTCGTGCGTGAGCCGCTCCGAGCTCACCACCGTGCAGCGGCCGTTGATGATGTCGTGCTCGAGGCGATAGTTGTCGGGGACATGGAGGAGCTCGACGGTCAGGTCGCTGTCGGGCATGGCGCGGCAGAGCAACGTGTAGCCCGAGGACTCCTCCGCGTCGGACAGCGCGAACGTCGAGTAACGCTTGAGCGAGACATCGCCCTCGAGCAGGAAGCACTTGCACGCCGAGCACTGCCCCTCGCGGCACCCGTACGCGAGCGAGTAGCCCTGGCGAAACGCGGCGTCGAGGACGGTCTCGTCGTCCTCGCACTCGATCTCCTCGCCGATGGGTTCGAAGTAGACACGCGCCATGGGGCGCACCGTACGGGTGGATCGGCATAACCTCTTCGCCCCGGGGCGTGGTCTTGATCCCCCGGTGGGGGGAACGGCCCGGGCGAAAGCGCGCCCCGGGCGCTGGCGCGTCTGGCAAACTCACGCCAAGGGGAGGTTGCGCGTGGCGCAGTCCACCGCATGCCGCGCATGCGGACACGTCAATCGCGAAGACGCCGCTTTTTGCGGGCGGTGCGGCGCGCGCTTCTCGACGCACGTCGTGTGTCCGGCGTGCGGCCGGGCGAACGCGGAGGACCAGCGCTTCTGCGACGGCTGCGGGCAGCGCCTCGACGCCGCCGCCGAAGCGCCGGACCAGGCCCCGAGCTTGCCCGCCCGGCCGGTCGCCTTCGCCGGCGGCCGCTACCGGGTCGAGCGCGTCCTCGGCGAGGGCGGCCACAAGCGCGTGTACCTCGCGCACGACACGGTGCTCGACCGTCCCGTGGCGGTCGCGCTCGTCACCGCGAGCCTCGACGCCGACCTCGCCGAGCGGGCCCGGCGCGAGGCGCAGACGATGGGCAGGATCGCCGCCCACCCGAACCTCGTCACCGTGTACGACGCCGGCGAGGAGGCCGGGCATCCGTACATCGTCGAGGAGTACGTCGACGGCACGACGCTCGCCGCGGTCATCAAGGAGGCCGCCGGCGCGCCGCTCGAGCTGCGCCGCGTGCTGGGCATCGCGCTGGACGTGACCGCGGCGCTCGACCAGGTGCATCGGTGCGGCATCGTCCACCGCGACCTCAAGCCCGAGAACGTCTGGCTGACCGCCGACGGGACCGCGAAGCTGGGCGACTTCGGATTGCTGGCCGCGGTGCGCGAGTTCAGCAGCCGGACCATGGCCAAGCTCACCGACCACGGCGTGATGGTCGGCACCATCCCGTACATGCCGCCCGAGCAGGCGCTGGGCGAGCGGGTGGACGAGCGCGCCGATCTCTACGCGCTGGGCGCGATGCTCTACGAGATGGTCACGGGATCGCCGCCGTTCGTCGGCGACGACGCGCTGGCGATCATCACCCAGCACCTGCGGACGCCGCCGGTCGCGCCGTCCTGGCACAACCACGACGTCCCGGCGGCGCTGAACGACCTCATCCTCTCGCTGCTCGCCAAGGACGCGCGCGATCGTCCGCCGAGCGCCGCGGCGGCGCGCTCGGCGCTGGAGGCGATCGCGGCCGCTCCCCACCGGGAGAGCGGCGCTCCCGGCGCCCGCCACAACCCACTGGAGGGGCTGGCGCGCGGCGTCTACGTCGGGCGCGAGGCGGAGCTCGACGAGCTGTGTGCGGCGCTCGACGCGGCTGTCGCCGGCCGCGGGCAGATGGTCTTCGTCGCCGGCGAGCCGGGGATCGGCAAGAGCCGCCTCGCCGAGCAGCTCACGACGTACGCGCAGGTGCGCGGGGCGACCGTCCTGTGGGGGCGCTGCTACGAGGGTGCGGGGGCACCGCCGTACTGGCCGTGGATGCAGATCATCCGGTCCTACGCCGCCGATCACGATCCAGAGCTGCTGTCGGCGCTGATGGGCGTCGGTGCCGCCGACATCGCGCAGATGGTCTCCGAGGTCCGCGGCCGGCTGCCCAACCTGCCCGAAGCCCCGGCGCTGGAGGCCGAGCAGGCCCGCTTCCGGCTGTTCGACAGCGTGACGAGGTTCCTCGTCAACGCCGCCTGCCAGGAGCCGCTCTTCCTCGTGATCGACGACCTGCACTGCGCCGACCGGTCGTCGCTGATGCTGCTCGAGTTCCTGGCGTACGGCCTGCGCGACGCCCCGCTGCTCCTGGTCGGCACCTACCGCGACGCCGAGGTCCACCCCGGGCACCCGCTCGGGCGCACGCTCGGCGAGCTGGCCCGCATCTCCGCGCCACGGCGGATCTCGCTGACCGGTCTGACGCGCGAGCAGATCGGGCGCTACGTCCAGATGACCGCCGGCGTCGAGCCGGACGACGCGCTCGTCGGCGCCGTCCACGAGAAATCCGAGGGCAACCCCTTCTTCGTGACCGAGATGGTGAGGCTGCTCAGCGCGCGCGGACGCCTCGAGCCGGGGGAGATCGCGATCCCGGGCGAGGTCCGCGAGGTCATCGACGGCCGGCTCGCGCGGCTCAGCGAGCCGGCTCGCGAGGCGCTCACCGTCGCGGCGCTGATCGGCCGCACCTTCCACGTGCGGGTGGTCCAGGACGCCGTCGGGCTGCCCGGAGACCGGCTGCTCGAAGCGCTCGACGAGGCGGTGGCCGCCAGCGTGATCAGCGAGCGCGGGCCCGGCCGCTACCGGTTCGCGCACGTGCTGATCTGCGACACGCTGGCCGAGGGGCTGCCCACCGGCCGGCGCGTGGGCCTTCACCACCGGATCGCCATCGCGGGCGAGACCGTGTACCGCGAGCGGCTCGACCCCTACTTCAACATGCTCGCCCACCACTTCCTCGAGGCCGCGCCGGTGGGCGGGCTGGAGAAGGGGCTCCACTACGCGACGGCGGCGGCCGAGCAGGCCAGCGCGCGGCTCGCGCACGAGGAGGCCGCGCGCCTCTACGAGCGCGCGCTGCGCGCCGCCGACGTCGCGGTGGTCGACGACGAGCATCGCTGCGAGCTGCTCCTGCGCCTCGGGAAGGCCCATGCCCAGGCCGGAGCGGTGGAGAAGGCGCGCGTCGCCTTTGGCCAGGCGGCCGACCTCGCGCGGCTGATCCCGGCGCCGCTGAGCCTCGCCCGCGCCGCCCTCGGGTTCGGCGGCCCGCGGCCCAGCTTCGGCGTCGTCGACGATGAGCTCATCGAGCTGCTCGAGGAGGCGCTCGCGGTGGTCGGCTCGAACGACGGCGTCCTGCGCACGCGGCTGCTCGCCCGCCTCGCGATGGAGCTGTACTTCACGGGCGGCGACGAGCGCCGGCTGGCGCTCGTCGAGCAAGCCGTCGACAGCGCGCGCGGCCTGGGCGATCCGGCGACGCTCGCCTACGCGCTCAACGCCCGCCACGACGCACTGTGGGGACCGCAGAACGCGGAGGAGCGGCTCGCCATCGCCGACGAGGTGACCGAGCTCGCCAGGCGCGCCGGCGACCGCGAGCTCGAGTCCGAGGGCCAGCACCGGCGCGCGGTCACGCTGCTCGAGATCGGCGACGCGGCCGCGGCGCGCAAGGCGATCGCCGCCCACGCGCGGCTC
>VAWY01000102.1 GCA_005888335.1 Actinomycetota bacterium | reverse complement strand
CGTTTGGTGCGGGTCGGTGCGTCGTCGGATTGCACCGAGGGAAAGGAGCGGTTTGACCTTGTGACCGCACCTGTCGAGCGCGCTCCGCGCGCCTCCCTGGGGGTGCCTGGCGGGTTGCCGCTCGGTTCGCGACGAGGGTGCGATCGACCGCGCATATGGCGGTCGATCGCTCCCTCGATGCTCGGGGAGCCCGCGCCTGGCGCGCAGACGCTCGGCCCGGGCGCGGACCAGGCTCGTTTCCCCTCGGTGCCACCGACGCCGCCGCGACCCGGCGCGACGAAGCGCACTGTGCGCCACGACGGTCCGTTTCCCCTCGGTGCCACCGACGCCGCTGCGACCCGGCGCGCCGAAGCGCGCTGAGCGCCACGACGGTCCGTATCCCCTCGGTGCCACCGGCGCGGTAGCACCCCCGCGCGCCACGTCGCACTGAGCGCCAACCACTACCGTCCGCCCAATGCCCGCCATCGGCATCCCCCGCCGCCGCCTCGACGGCGAGGCCAAGGTCCGCGGCACGACCCGCTACGCCGCCGACCTGCCGCTCGCCGGGCTGCTCCACGCCCGCCCCGTCCTGGCGCCGCAGGCCCACGCCCGCATCACCGCGCTCAACGGCGAAGCGGCCCTCCGCACCCCCGGCGTCGTCGCCGTCCTGACCGCGGCCGACCTGCCCATCGTGGCGGGCACGCCGGGCCGGACCGGCGAGCCGCTGGCGCGCGAAGAGGTCGTTTTCGCCGGCCAGCCCGTCGCGCTGGTCATCGCGGCGAGCGAGGCGGCCGCGGCCGACGGGGCCGACGCGGTCGACGTCGACTACGAGGCGCTGCCCGCGGTGCTCGACCTCGAGGCCGCGATGGACCCCGCCTCGCCGCCGGCCCGCCAGCGCGAGCGGGCGCAGGAGGACTCCGACGTCGGTGCAGCACACGCGGCCGTGGCAAGCGCCGAAGAGGAGGCGCCCGCCGAGCCGCTCTCCGACAACGTCGTCGGGCGCCAGCGCCTGCGCTCCGGAGATGCCGCCGCCGCGCTCGCCGCCAGCGACGTCGTCGTCGCCGGGCGGTTCGAGACGCCGTGGATGTACCAGGGCTACCTCGAGCCGCAGACCGCCACCGCGTGGCTGGAGCCGGAGGGCGAGCTCGTCGTCAGCACGAGCACGCAGGGCGCGTTCATGACCCGCCAGGACCTCGCCGACGCGCTCGGCCTGCCGCACCATCGCGTCCGCGTGCGCGCCGCGCCGCTGGGCGGGGCGTTCGGGGGCAAGCTGCTGATCGTCGAGCCGCTCGTCGCCGCCGCCGCGCTGCGCCTGCGCCGCCCGGTCCGCCTGACGCTCACGCGCGGCGAGGACTTCGCGGCGTCCAACCCGGCCGGCGCCCAGATCGTCGAGCTCGAGCTCGGCGCCAGGGCGGACGGCGCGCTGACGGCGATCCGCGGCCGCGTGGTCTGCGACCGCGGCACCAACGCCGAGTTCGGGATCGAGGGGATCTCGGCGACGCTCGCCGCCGGCCCGTACCGCTGGGCGGCGCACGACCTCGCCGCCTACGGCGTGCTGACCAACCGCGTCGGCTTCGGGGCCTACCGCGCGCCCGGCGCGCCGCCGGCGGCGTTCGCCGTGGAGTCGCTGATCGACGAGCTCGCCGGGCGGCTCGGCCTCGACCCGATCGAGCTGCGCGCGCGCAACGTGCTCGGCGAGGGCGACACCGGCATCGACGGCAAGCCGTTCCCCGTCTTCGGGGCGCGCGAGTGCCTCGAGCGCCTGCGTGAGGACGCGCTCTGGCGCGCGCGCGGCGAGGCCACCGACGGCGAGGGCGTCGGCGTGGCGATCGGCTACTGGCCGGGAGGCCTGGAGCCGGCGGCCGCCAGCTGCCGGCTGGACGCCGACGGCGGGCTGACCGTGGTCACCGGCGCGGTCGACATGACCGGCACCGAGACGGTCTTCGCGGCGATCGCCGCCGAGGCGTTCGGCCTCCCGGTCGAGCAGGTCCGCGTCGTCGCCGGCGACACGGCAGGCACCGCGTACGCCGGGATCAGCGGCGGCAGCAAGGTCACCTACACGGTCGGCCGGGCCGTCGAGCGCGCCGCCGCCGAGGCGCGCGAGCGGCTGCTGAAGGCAGCGAGCGGCGTGCTCGAGATCGCGCCCGAGGACCTCGAGATCGCCGACGGCGAGGTGCGCCCGCGCGGCGCCCCGGGCCGAGCGCTGGCCGTCCGGGAGCTCGCCGGGCGGATCCTGCGCTTCGGCAGCCCGTACGAGCCGCCCGAGGGACGGGCCGGCGTCGCGCAGACGAGCCGCGCGCCGTCGGCGGCCGCGCACCTCGTGCGCGTGCGTGTCGACCGCGACACCGGCGAGGTCACCGTCCTCGACCACGTCATCGCGCAGGACGTCGGCCGCGCGCTCAACCCGGCGCTCGTCGAGGGCCAGCTCGTCGGCGGCGCCGCGCAGGGCCTCGGCTGGGCGCTGTACGAGGAGCTCGTCCACGACGAGGGCGGCGCCCTGCGCACCGCCTCGTTCGCCGACTACACCATGCCGACGGCCGGCCTCGTGCCGGCGATCCGCGCCGAGGTCGTCGAGGTGCCCGCCCCCGACGGGCCGTTCGGCGCCAAGGGCATCGGCGAGGCGCCCGTGGTCGCCGTCGCGCCGGCCGTCGCCAACGCGATCGCCGCGGCGGCCGGCGTGCGCCTGCGGCGGCTGCCGATGACGCCCGAGCGCGTGTGGCGCGCGGTCGACTAGGGCGCCGCGCGAGGGCGGGGGTCCCCGGCACCGGACGGCGCGGGCAACAAGGGCGCTCCTGCCGGGGTCGGGCGCCGGGCGAGGGCGGGGGTCCCCGGCACAGGGCGGCGCGGGCAACAGGGGCGCTTCTGCCGGGGTCCCGCCCGCCGGTCGAAGCAGGTTGGGCCCGGCGGTCGGTATCGCCGCGGCCGCGCGCGGCCGACGATCTCGACCATGGAACAGCTGGCCCGGCTGATCGACGGCGACGCGTCGTCGCTCGACGCGCGCGTGAGCCGCGCGGTCGAGCGCGTCGGCGCCGCGGGGTGCGTCGTCAGTCGCTTCACGTACTGGTACACCGCGCGCCCGCCCGTCTACGAGGCGGTCCTCTTCAGGATCCGCCGGCCGGGCTGAGCCGCGCCCACAGCTCGCCGCCCGCCATCCGCCCGCCG
The DNA here is from genome assembly GCA_005888335.1 of Actinomycetota bacterium. The sequence goes on along the minus strand of VAWY01000102.1, from coordinate 16,807 downwards.
AGCCGCGCCGCCCACTCGCCCTCGGTGCCGAGCTCGTCGCGCCACGCCCAGAGCGGCCGCGTGAACCGGTGCAGCGGGTGCTCGTCGCTGTAGCCGACCGCGCCGTGGAGCTGATGGCCGAGGCGGACGACCTCGCCGGCCGCCGCGCTCGTGCAGATCTTGGCGACCTCCTCGCCGCAGTCGACGGCGGCGCGCGCGAACATGACGTGCCCGGCGAGGACGGCGAGGTGGTGCTGGACGGCCTGGAAGCGCGCGAGCGGGCGGCCGAACTGCTCGCGCGTGCGGGCGTGGACGAGCGCGAGGTCGAGCACCACCTCGGCCGCTTCCGCGATCGCCATCGCGCGTCCGAGCGGCCCGTCGCCGCTCGGCTCGACGGCGCGCCCGGCGAGCTCGTCGACGCCGGGCAGGGCGGCGGACACGAGCTGCCGGGCGACGATCGAGCGCAGGATCTCCGTCGTCCCGCCGCGCAGGGTGAAGCCGGGTGTGCTCAGCTGCGCCTGCGCGAGCAGCTCGTCGAGGCGAGCGTCGGAGCCGCGGCGCAGGAACGGCCGCGCGGCGCGGGCGGCCTCGACGACGTCGCGCTCGAACGCCGTGCCGAGGTCCTTGACCAGCGCCGCCTGGACCTCGGGCGAGCGGCCTTCGTCGAGCGCGCAGGCGACGCCCAGCGACAGGCGCCGCAGGGCGGCCAGCCGCGCGACCAGCGCGCCGAGCGCCGTCAGCACGCGCGGGTCGTCCTCGGCCTCGGCGGCCGCGGCGAACGCGGCGAGCAGCGGGAACGTGCTGAGGACGCGCTCGGGCCCGCTGCGCTCGTTGGCCAGCTCGGCGACGACCTGCCCCCAGCCGGCGCCGACCTCGCCGAGGATCATGCCGTCGGGCACGAAGACGCCGTCGAGGCGCACCTCGTTCCACTGGTGGACGCCGTGCATCAGCCGGATCGGCCGCGTCGAGATGCCCGGCGAGCGCAGGTCGACGATGAGCTGCGTCAGCCCGGCGTGCCGGTCCTCACCGGGCGGGCTCGTCCGGCACAGCACGACGAAGAAGTCGGCGACGTGCGCGCCGCCGGTCCATTTCTTCGTGCCCTCGACCCGCCAGCCGCCATCGACGCGCTCGGCGCGGGTGGCGACCGAGGCGAGGTCCGACCCGCTGCCCGCCTCGCTCATGCCGATCGCGAACGCCCACTCGGCGCGGGCCATCGCCGGCAGGAACCGCTCGCGCTGCTCCTCGGTGCCGAAGCGCAGCAGCGCCGGGCCGGTCTGGCGGTCGGCGACCCAGTGCGCGCTGACCGGGGCCCCCGCCGCGAGCAGCTCCTCGGTGACCACGTAGCGGTCGAGCGCGCTGCGTCCCGCGCCGCCGTAGCGCCGCGGCCACGTCATGCCGATCCAGCCGCGGGCGGCGAGCGCGCGCGAGAACGGCGGCGACCAGCCCCACGCCGACCCCCAGGCGTCGCAGCGGGGGACGAAGACCTGCTCGGCGAGGAAGGCCCGCACGTCGCCGCGCAGCGCCGGCGCGCCGTCCGGCTCGCGCGCCGGCGGCAGGGCGAGCGCCTGCACCGCGCTCTCGGGCACACGCTCTATCGTGGCAGAGCCCGATGGCCTGGCTCGATCGCGACGGCGTCCGGTTGCGCTACGAGACGCACGGCGCGTCCGGCGGGCGCACGCCGCTGCTGCTCACCCACGGGTTCTCGGCCAGCGCCACGATGTGGGGCCCCAACCTGCGCGCGCTCGCGGACGACCGCCAGGTCGTCGTGTGGGACCTGCGCGGCCACGGGCGCAGCGACGCGCCCCACGACCCCGCGCTGTACTCGCACGAGCTGAGCGTCGGCGACATGGCGGCGCTGCTCGACGAGGCCGGCGCCGAGCGGGCGGTGCTCGTCGGCATGTCGCTCGGCGGCTACCTCTCGCTCGCCTTCCGCGCTCGCCATCCCGAGCGCGTCGCCGCGCTGGTCCTCGTCGACACCGGTCCCGGCTACCGGCGCGACGGCGAGCGCGCGGGGTGGAACGCCTACGTCGAGCGCACAGCGGCCGCGATCGACGCGCGCGGTTTCGCCGCCGTGCGGGAGAGCCCGGAGGTGGCGCTCGCCCACCACCGCCGCGCCGGCGGCCTGGCACTGGCGGCGCGCGGGATCATGGCGCAGCGCGACGCGTCGGTGATCGAGTCGCTGGGCGACGTCGACGTGCCCACGCTCGTCGTGGTCGGCGCCGACGACGAGCCGTTCCTGCGGGCGGCCGACTACATGGCCGCCAAGATCCCCGGCGCGCGGAAGGTCGTGATCGACGCGGCCGGGCATGCGGCCAACCTCGATCGGCCCGAGGTCTTCAACGCCGCCGTGACCGAGTTCCTGGAGGGCCTATGAGCGACGTGACCGTCGCGACCGGGGAGGGCTTCGTCGCCACGGTCGAGCTCCATCGCCCGCCCGAGAACTACTTCGACGCGGCGCTGGTCGAGGCGATCGCCGAGGCCTACGAGCGCCTCGACGCCGACCCGGGCTGCCGGGCGATCGTCCTGTGCTCGGAGGGCCGGCACTTCTGCGCCGGCGCGCGCCTCGGCGGCGGCGGCGTCGACGAGACCGCGCGCCTCTACGCCGCCGCGGTGCGGATGTTCGCCGCGGGGACCCCGGTCGTCGCGGCGGTCCAGGGCGCGGCGGTGGGCGGCGGGCTCGGGCTCGCGCTGTCGGCCGACTTCCGCGTGGCCGCCCCCGAGTCGCGCTTCTCGGCGAACTTCGCGCGGCTGGGCTTCCACCACGGCTTCGGGCTGACCGTCACGCTGCCCGAGGTCGCCGGACGCCAGGCGGCCGCCGACCTGCTCTACACCGGTCGTCGCGTGCGCGGGGACGAGGCGCGCGCGCTGGGGCTGTCCGACCGCCTCGTGCCCGCCGAGCGCGTGCGCGACGAGGCGCGGGCGCTCGCCGCCGAGATCGCCGGCTCGGCGCCGCTCGCGGTGCGCGCGATCCGCAAGACGCTGCGCGGCGACCTCGCCGAGCGCGTGCGCGCCGCAGTCGAGCGTGAGGCGTTCGAGCAGGCGCGCCTCGCCGCCACCGAGGACTTCGGCGAGGGCGTGCGCGCGATGGCCGAGCGGCGCGCGCCGCGCTTTACCGGCCGGTAGGCGCGAACGAAGTTCGCGCGTCAGCGGAGCGGCTTCCCCCAGTCGGTCTCCTCGCGCAACTGCGCCTTCAGGACCTTGCCACCCGGATTGCGCGGCAGCGGCTCGCCGCGCACGGCGACGTACTGCGGGACCTTGAAGTCCGCGATGCGCTTGCGGGCGTGGGCGATGACCGCCTGCACGTCGAGCTGCTGGCCCTCCGCCGGGACGATCACCGCCCCGACCTTCTCGCCCATCATGCTGTCGGGCACGCCGACGGCGGCCACCTCGCCGACGCCGGGCGCGCCGGCCAAGGCGCTCTCGACCTCGATGGAATACACGTTCTCGCCGCCGCGGTTGATCATGTCCTTCTTGCGGTCGACGATGTAGAGCAGGCCGTCGTCGTCGATGCGCGCGAGGTCGCCCGTGTGCAGCCAGCCCTCGGCGAACGTCTCGGCGGTCGCCTCGGGCTTGTTCCAGTAGCCCTCGACGACGTTGGGCCCGCGGACGAGCAGCTCGCCGACGCCGGTGTCCGGATCGGGCTCGTCGATGGCCAGGTCGCAGACGGGCGCCGCGAAGCCGACGGAGTCGGCGTGCTCGGCGGCCTCCTCGTGCGGCAGGAAGGAGGTGATCGACGACGTCTCGGTGAGGCCGAACCCGTTGCCGACGCGCGCGTTCGGGAACGCCTCCATGATCTGGTGCACCGAGCTCGCGGCGATCGGCGCGCCGCCGTAGGAGACGTACTTGACCGCGCCGAGGTCGGTCTCGGCGAAGCGCGGGTGGCGGGTGAGCGCGTGGTAGATCGCCGGGACCGAGGTGAGCATGTCGACGCGCTCCTCGCCGACGGTGCGCAGGAAGCCCTCGAGATCCAGGGCGTTTGCGAGGACGAACACGCGCCCGCCGAGCTCGTTGGTGACGACGAGCTGGCTGTTGCAGCCGGTGACGTGGAAGAGCGGGACGTTGACGATCGTCGCCAGGTCATTGCCGACGGTCTCGCGGTCCAGGCCGATGCACCGCACCGCGTTCTCGCTGTTGGCCAGGAAGTTGGCGTGCGAGGTCATCGCACCCTTCGGGAAGCCGGTCGTCCCGCTCGTGTAGAAGATCGCCGCCAGGTCGTCGGGAGCGAGGTCCTCGGCGGCCTCCGGCTCGCCGTCCGGCAGCGGGCTGCCCGCAGCGAAGACGTACGAGGCGCCCGAGTCGTCGATCACGTACTGGGCCTCGCTGTCGGTGAAGCGCGTGTTGACCGGCACGGTGACGGCGCCGGCGAGCTGCGCGCCCCAGAAGGCGAGCACCCAGTCCAGCCCGTTGGGCAGGCGGATCGCCACGCGGTCCCCGCGGCCGACGCCCTCGGCGCGCAGGCCGCCCGCGACGCGCGCGGCGCGGTCCCACAGCGCGGAGTAGGTGACCCGGTCGCCGCCGATCTCGGCCACGGCGAGCCCGTCGCCGAGGCGCTCGACGCTCGCGCGCAGCATGTGCACGAGCGAGTCGGGCCGGTTGGTGTAGCGGGCGACGCCGTCGGCGCCGCGCTCGACGCCCGTCGTGTCGAACGGGTTGCGTCCCCGCGTGGCTGGTTCGATCAAGACAGCTCCCTCTTCCGGAAGATCGAGCGCGCGTAGCAAACCCTCGCGAGCCGATCTGCAGCTTCTCGCAACGTACCTCGCGAGGTCATCGGGTGACCCGGCGCCGGAACAGGCGCAGCATGGTCAGCGTGAAGTATCCGCACGTCACCGAGAAGCCCGCGGAGCGCGAGACGGTCGTGCACGATCCGTTCATCGACGGACTCGAGATGCGCGGGCCCGACGACGAGCGCCCGCCGGCGCGCCGCAAGCGCGGGCGCGAGGCGCCGCCGCGGCGGCGCCCGCCGCGCAGCGACGGCTGAGCGCCCGCGCCTGCCACGATGCGGGGATGCCCGCGTCGCGGCCCGAGCAGCTCGCCGCGCTGCTGCCCCGCGCGGCCGCGCTCATCGCCGCCTGGGAGGAGCGCTTCGGCCCCTACGCGGGCCATGCCGCCGGCGCTCCCGACGCCGACCGGCTCGCGCGCGCGTGGGACGCGTTCGCGGCGCGGATGGCCGATCACTATCCCTTCTTCCACCCGCGCTACGCGGGCCAGATGCTCAAGCCGCCGCACCCGGTCGCGGCGGCCGGCTACCTGGCCGCGATGCTCGTCAACCCCAACAACCACGCGCTCGACGGCGGCCCGGGCACGAGCGCGATGGAGGTCGAGGTCGTCGAGCAGCTGGCCGCGATGTTCGGCCTGCAGCCGCCGTCGCTCGGGCACCTGACCTCGAGCGGCACGATCGCCAACCTCGAGGCGCTCTGGGTCGGGCGCGAGCTGCAGCCCGGGCGGCGGGTCGTGCACTCCGCCGAGGCGCACTACACGCACGGGCGCATGTGCCAGGTCCTCGGCGTCGAGGCGACCGCGGTGCCCGCGGCGCCCGACGGCCGCATCGACCTCGACGCGGTCGAGGCCGAGTGCGCGCGCGGCGACGTCGGCACGGTCGTGCTCACGCTGGGGACGACGGGCACCGGAACCGTCGACCGCGTCGACGAGGCGCTGGCCCTGCGCGAGCGACACGGCGTCCGCCTGCACGTCGACGCCGCCTACGGCGGGTTCTTCACGCTGCTGGCGGGCGGCGACGAGCCGCTCGTCGATCCTGCGCCGTTCGCCGCGGTTGCGCGCTGCGACTCGATCGTGGTCGACCCGCACAAGCACGGGCTGCAGCCCTACGGGTGCGGCGCGGTGCTGTTCGCCGATCCCGCGGTGGGGCGGCTGTACCGGCACGACTCGCCGTACACCTACTTCACGTCGGGCGAGCTGCACCTGGGGGAGATCAGCCTCGAGTGCTCGCGGGCGGGCGCCGCGGCGGCCGCGCTGTGGCTGACGCTGCAGGCGTTCCCGCTCGTGGCGGGCGACGGGCTCGGCGCGGTGCTCGCGGCCGGCCGGCGCGCCGCGCTGCGGTGGGCGAGGCTGCTCGACGGCTCCGACGTGCTCGTCAAGCACCTCGAGCCCGAGCTCGACATCGTCACCTGCTTCCCGGCCGTCGGGTCGCTCTCCGCGCTCGACGCCGCCGCGGCGGCGGTGCTGGAGGCGGGCATGGAGGACCCGGACGACCCGGTGTTCCTCAGCCTCCTGCGGGTCGGGCGCGACGCGCTCGCGGCGCGCCACCCCGCCCTGGCGGCCGACGCCGACGGCGCGCGGGTGCTGCGCAGCGTGCTCATGAAGCCCGAGCACGAGCACGCGGTCGACTGGCTGCACGCGCGCGTGGAGGCGCTCGCGCGCCGCTGCCTGGCGGCGGCGCGGTAGCGTTGGCCCATGGGCGCGACGCCCACCGAGATGCCGGGACCCGAGCCCGTCCCCGGCCCCGATCCGGCCCCTGATCCGTTCCCCGATCCCGAGCCGCCCGAGCCCGAGCCGATGCCGCCCGGCCCGCAGCGGCGCTACGGGCGCCGCGGGCGGACCGTGAGCTGCAGGGACTTCGGCGTGTAGGACGGCTCGCCGAGGTAGCGGATCGTCAGCCGGAACTTGCGCAGGCCGCGAGCCGCGGGCGGCAGCGTGATGACCGCCTTCCAGCTGCCCGAGCGACCGCCGCGGGCGCGGCCGAACGCGCGGATCGTCCCGTGGTTGCGGGTCCGCCGGCTGAGCGTCAGGCGCAGCCGGCTCGCGGACGCGCCGGTGGTCAGGCGACCGCGGATGACGAGGCGGACGCGGCCGCGCGTCGTCGAGGCGACGGTCAGCCGTGTGGTCACCCGCGAGCTCTGCTCGTCGGCCTCGGGGGGCGAGACGGCGGGCGGGGCCGGGTTGAGCGGCGGCGGCGCCGGCGGGGGCGGCGGCGGGGGCGGCGGAGGCTGCGCCGGCGGCGCGCCCGGGCCGTGGCACGCGCGGGAGCCGGAGTCGGTGAAGCCCTGCCCGCCGATCGGCATGAACTGCCAGTCGTACGAGTTGGGGTGCAAGGTGAGCTTGAGCACCCCGAAGGTGTCGTTGTCGCGCACCTCCGCGTTGGGCTCGATCGGCCCGAGCCCCGAAAAGTCGCGACCGCCGGTACCCACGATGAACTGCTGCACGCCGTTGGCCGCGTCGACCTTCTGGCTCGGCGTCGACGGGGCGAAGCGCTCGTAGATGTGGTCGTGCGCGACCAGGAAGATCTCGCCTTGGGCGTCGTAGAGCGCCTGGAAGAGCGGCCTGACGGCCGGGGTCGCGAAGGCCGGGCCGCCCCACAGCGGCTGGTGCTCGAAGGCGAGCGTGCACGCCGCCGGGTGCGCCTTGAGGTCGGCGCGCAGCCAGGTCTCCTGGGGCGATCCCGCGCCGCACCCGACCTGGTCGCAGTTCCCGTTGAGCGCGATGAGATGCCAGGCGCCGAGGTCGAAGCTGTACCAGCCCTGGTTGCGCTGCCCCGCCGGCCCGTTGTCCTGCCCGGCGCCGTTGTAGTAGTCCCAGTAGCCCGCGCCGTTGGTGCCGTACTCGTGGTTGCCGATCACCGGGTGCGTGATCGCCTTCATCCGGCCCCAGGTGGGGTCGTAGAACTTCTGGTAGTCCGGTAGCGAGCCCGAGTTGTACTGGTTGTCGCCCAGGGCGAGGACGGCGTCTGGGTGGATCGCAAACAGCAGGTCCGACGTCGCCTGCTGCTGGCAGGGGAAAACCCCGGTCTCGGCCGGGCCGCACGCGATATCGCCCGCGGCAGCGAGCACCGGATCCGCCGCGCGCGCGGGCGCGGCGCCAGCTGAAAGGGTCCCTGCGATCAGCAGAAGGGCGGTGCGAAGACCGAAGCGCATCCGTGCAACAGCGATCATCTCCGGTCCGCTGAGGAAATGCCACCCCACATCGCCGGGAGGTTTCTGCCCTGGCCCGGCGGCTCGGGCGTGGAGGGTCGTGGACGCTAGGCCGCGCCGCGCCCCTTGCCGAAGCGCAGGTAGAGCGACGGCAGCACGAACAGGTTGAGCAGCGTCGAGGTGACGAGGCCGCCGAGGATGACGAGCGCCATCGGATGCTCGATCTCGTGGCCGGGCAGGTTTCCGGCGATCGCCAGCGGCACGAGCGCCAGGCCCGTCGCCGACGTCGTCATGAGGATCGGCGCGAGCCGCTCCTTCGCGCCGCGCACCACGAGGGCCGCGCCGAACGCGACGCCCTCGTGGCGCTCGAGGTGCTGGAAGTGGCTGATCATCAGGATGCCGTTGCGCGCGGCGATCCCGAAGACGGTCAGGAACCCGACGAGCGACCCGAGCGACAGCACCCCGCCGCCGAGCCTCACGGCGAGCACCCCGCCCACCAGCGCCATCGGCAGCAGCAGGAACGTCAGCGCCGCGAGACGCAGGCTCCCGAACGCGGCCTGAAGCAGCAGGAAGATGGCGATCGCCGCGGCGATCCCGAACACGCTCAGCCGGCGCTGGGCGGCGTTGAGCTCCGTCGACTCGCCCAGGACCTCGGCGTGGTACTCGCGCGGGAACTTCACGCCGGCCATGAGCTTCTGTGGGTTCGTGCTCGACGCCTTGGCCGGCTGACCGCCGAAATTCTCAGCCCGCTCTCATCCTCGGGCGGCGATGATTGACCCATCATGCGCGTCCTGATCGTCGAGGACGACGTCAAGCTGGCGGCGGCCATCCGGCGCGGGCTGCAGGCCGAGGGCGTCGTCGCCGACGTCGCCGGGCGCGGCGAGGACGCGCTGTGGATGGCCGAGGCGACCGAGTTCGACGCGGTGCTGCTCGACGTGATGCTCCCGGGCATCGACGGCTTCGACACTTGCCGCCGGCTGCGCGCGGACGGCATCTGGACGCCGATCATCATGGTGACGGCGCGCGACGCGGTCGAGGACCGCGTCCAGGGGCTCGACCAGGGCGCCGACGACTACCTCGTCAAGCCGTTCTCGCTCGCGGAGCTGCTGGCGCGGCTGCGCGCCGTCGCGCGGCGCGGTCCGGTCGAGCGCCCTGTCGTGTTCGAGGTCGGCGACCTGCGCCTCGACCCCACGACGCGGCAGGTGTGGCGCGGCTCGACGGAGGTCGACCTCTCGCCGAAGGAGTTCGCGCTGCTCGAGACCTTCATGCGCCACCCCGGCGAGGTGCTCAGCCAGTTCCAGCTCCTCGAGCATGCCTGGGGCTACGACTACGAGAACCGCTCCAACGTCGTCGAGGTCTACGTCCGCTACCTGCGCGAGAAGATCGATCGCCCGTTCGGCGTCCGCTCGCTCGAGACGGTGCGGGGGGCCGGCTACCGCCTGCGGAGGGACGGGAGATCCTAGGTCGCCTCCCCATCCGCGTCCGGCTGACCGCGGCCTTCGCTGCGGCGATGGTCGTCGTCCTGTCGGCGGCGGCCGTCTTCGTCTACGTGCGCCAGCGGGCGGACCTCAACGACACGATCAACCACGCGATCAGCTCGCGCGCGGACGACGTCGCGGCGCTGGTCGGCCCGGCCGGACGCGGCCTGGCCCGCTCGCCGCGCGGCGGCCGGCTCTCCGAGTCCGAGGAGGGCTTCGTCCAGGTCCTCACGCCCGGCGGGCGCCTCGTCGACGGGACGCGCCCGCTGCGCGGCCCGGCGCTGCGGCCCGCCGAGGCCGCGCGCGCCGCGAGCGCGCCGATCGCCATCGACCGCGTCGTCCCGGGCATCGAGGGCAGGGCGCGGATGCTCGCCCGGCCGGTGGCCGTCGACGGCGGGACGCTCGTGGTCGTCGCCGGCGCCTCGCTGCACGACCGCGACGACGCGCTCGCCGGCCTGCTCCGGTCGTTCCTCATCGGCGGCGTGACCGCCGTGCTGCTCGCCTCGGGCATCGGCTACGCGCTGGCGACCGCCGGCCTGGCGCCGGTCGAAGCGATGCGCCGGCGGGCGCAGCGGATCTCACTGGGCCGCGGCGACGAGCGCCTGCCGCTGCCCGACGCGCACGACGAGATCCGCCGCCTCGGCGAGACGCTCAACGAGATGCTGGCCCGCCTGGAGGCCTCCTTCGAACGCGAGCGCCGCTTCCTGGCCGACGCCAGCCACGAGCTGCGCACGCCGCTGGCCATCGTGAAGGCCGAGCTCGAGGCCGCGCTGCGCAACGGGCGCGACGCGGGCGCGCTGCGCGAGTCGCTCCACGCCGCCCTCGAGGAGACCGACCACCTCGCCCACCTCGCCGAGGACCTGCTGCTGATCGCCCGCGCCGACGAGGGACGGCTGTCGCTGCGGCGTGAGGACATCGAGATCCGCGAGCTGCTCGAGCGCACGCGAGACCGCTTCGCCGATCGCGCCGCCGAGCAGGGCCGCGCCATCCACGTCGACGCGCCCGGCGAGCTGCGCGCCTTCATCGACCCGCTGCGCGGCCGGCAGGCGCTCGGCAACCTCGTCGACAACGCCCTGCGCCACGCGACGGGCGACATCGGGCTGTCGGCCCATCGCGACGGCGACGCGGTCGAGATCGACGTCAGCGACGAGGGGCCGGGCTTCTCGGCCGAGCGCACCCGGCGCGCCTTCGAGCGCTTCGCCCGCGACGGCACGAGCGGCTCGCGGGCCGGAGCGGGGCTGGGGCTGCCGATCGTCCGCGCGATCGCCGAGGCTCACGGGGGCACGGCGACGACCGTCGAGGGGGAATCGGCGGGGGCGACCGTCCGCCTGCGGGTGCCGCTCGCCGAAGAGCGCTGAGGCGCGCTAAGGTCCCGCCCGCTCTCAGCTTCGTCTCAGCTGGGAGCGCCACATTTCCCAGGCATGCGCGCGCGGCTCACCGATGGACGAAGCGCCCTGAGCGGGCTCATCGTGCTCATCGTCGGCGCCTGGGCCGTCCTGGCGCCGCTGGCCTTCGGGGCCGACGAAGCGTCGGACTGGGGCTGGAACCCGTTGCTGCTCTCGGTGCTGCCCGGCGCCCTGGCCGTCGTCGGCGGTCTGGCGATGCTGACCGGAATCCGGCGCGGCGTGCAGTGCGGCGCGCTGCTCGCGCTTGCGGGCGGCGCCTGGCTCGTCGTATCGTCGATGACCGGCATGCTGTGGGCGGAACCGGGCACGGGCGGCTCCGGAGCGCTCGAGGACTCGATGCGGCTGCTGCTGTGGCTCGCATTCTTCTTCCAGGCCGGCGCGCTGATCGCGGTGTTCAGCGCCTACGCGCTCGGGTTCCTCGACGCGCTGGCGACCCGCTCGGTGCCACTCGCGGCGGCCGGCGGACGCCGGATGCGCGAGCACGAGCACGCCCGCTGCGAGGCACGGCGCCGGCGGGGCACCGCCAGGCTGGTCGGTGTGCAGCCGGAGCGGCTGCACGGCGCCGCCCGGCGGCACACCCGGCCCGACGAGAGCGCCCGCTAGGGGCGCTGCTCGTCGCGGCCGGCCTCGGCCCCGGCCGGCGCTGTCTCGTCCTCCGCCGGGGAGCCATCGGGCTGCCGGCGGACGAAACGCCGTCCGGGCACGGCGGCCGGCTCGTCCGCCGGCCGCTCGAGGATCTCTTCGACCTCCTCCTGCGGCAGGGCGGCCGCCGAGGGCACCTGGCCCTCGGGGCCCCCGCCGTCGCCGGCGCCGACGGGCAGCGCCCGCCGGCCTCCGCCGACGCGCAGGTACAGCGCGGGGAGGACGAACAGGTTGAGCAGGGTCGAGGTGACGAGCCCGCCGATGATGACGATCGCCATCGGGTGCTCGATCTCCTGGCCGGGCTTGTCGCCCGAGACCACGAGCGGCAGGAGCGCGAGCCCCGTCGCCAACGCGGTCATCAGGATCGGCGACAGCCGCTCCTTGGCCCCGCGGAGGATCAGCTGAGCCCCGAAGGTCTCGCCCTCCTCGCGCTGGAGGTGCTGGAAGTGGCTGATCATCATGATCCCGTTGCGAGCGGCGATGCCCATCACGGTGAAGAAGCCGATCAGCGCGCCGAGGGAGATGATGCCGACGCCCTCGTAGGCCGCCAGCACGCCGCCCACCAGGGCCATCGGCAGCGTGAGGAACATCAGCACCGCCAGACGCCAGCTCCCGAAGGCCAGCTGCAGGAGCAGCAAGATTGCCAGCCCGGCGAAGATTCCGTAGCCGATCAGGGACCGCTGCGCGGCCTCGCGCTCCTGGGCCTCGCCGAGGAGCTCGGCGTGGTAGCCGAGCGGCATCTTGATGGCGGCCAGGCGCGCCTTGACGTCCTGGTTGACGGCGCTCAGCGGCCGTGAGTGATCGATGTTGGCGTCGACGTCGATCTTGCGCGAGGCGTTCTCACGCTCGACGAGGTTCGGCGTCGGAGCGATCCTCACCGAGGCGAGCGTCGACAGCGGCACCTGGCCGCGCGGGGTGTCGATCGGCAGCTTGCGGATCGCCGTGATCCACACGTGCACGTCATAGGCCTTGCCGGCGCGGAACATGTCGGCGACCTCTTCGCTGGCCACCAGCGTGGCCGCGGAGCGGCGCACGTCGCCCGGCTTGACGCCGTAGCGGCGGGCGACGTCGAGCCTGACCTCCACGTCGACCTGCGGCACGTCGGCCTGGAACGCGGCGTGCACCTCGGTCAGGCCGGGCACCTTCGCGAGCGAGTGGCGGACCTGGTCGGCCGTCTGGCGCAGCTTCTCGAGGTCTGGCCCGAAGATCCGCACGACGACGGGCTCGCCCGTGCCCGAGGTGAGGACCTCCTCGATGCGCTCCCGCATGTACGTCTGCACGTTGCGGAAGAGCCCGGGATGGCCGGCGACGACCTCGTGGATGCGCTTGAGCGTCTTGTCGTAATCGGCCTTGGGGTCGACGCTGATCCAGTTCTCGCCGAAGTTCGCGCCCGCGATCTCCTCACCCAGGAACGCCTGGCCGATGTGCGAGCCGAAGTCGCGGACCCCGGGGATCTGTCGCATCTCGCGGCTGGCCCGGGTCACCATCCGGCGCTCCTCCGTCATCGAGGTGCCCGGCGGCGTGATCCAGTGCATGAGGAAGTCGCGCTCCTTGAACCCCGGGAACAGCGACGGCTCGAGCTTGCCCGCGGTCATGAAGCCGCCCAGCGCGACCACGCCGACGAGGGCGAGCGGGATCGCCGGCGTGCGGATGACCCGCGAGAGCACGGCGCCGTAGCCGCGCTTCAGGCCTCGGACGAGCATTGCGTCCCTCGGGTTCAGCGACCCGCGGGACATGAGGATCAGGCTCAGCGCGGGCGTGACCGTCAAGGCCACGACCATCGACACCAGCACCGCGAGCGCGTAGGAGACCGCGAGCGGCCGGAAGAACGCCCCCGACAGGCCGCCCATCAAGACGACCGGCAGGACGGCGACGACGTTGATGAGCGTCGCGTAGAGGATGGGCGTCCGGACCTCGAGCGAGGCCAGGAACACGACCTTCGGCAGGGGCGTCTTCAGCCCGTGCGCGCGGCGCAGGCGCAACCGCCGCACGATGTTCTCCATGCCGATGATCGCGTCGTCGACCACGACGCCGACCGACACGACCAGGCCGGCGAGGATCATGGTGTTGATCTCCGCGCCGCGCAGGTCGAGCACGACGACGGCCGCGACGAGCGACAGCGGGATCGCGATCAGGCTGATGAACGCGGCGCGCCACTCGAACAGGAACGCCACGAGGATCAGGACGACCAGGAGGCAGCCGATCAGCAGCGCAACGCGGAGGTTGTGGATCGCGAGCTCGATGAAGCTCGCGGGCCGGAAGATGTGCGAGTCGACCGTGACGCCGGGAAGCCCGGGCTTCAGGTCGCGCAGCGCGTCCTCGACGCCCTTCGTCACTTCCAGCGTGTTGGCGCCCTGGAACTTCTCGACCACGAGCAGCAGGCCGGGGCCGCTGTTGATCACCGCGTCGCCGATGAGCGGCTGGGGGCCGTAGACGACCTTGGACACGTCGCCGAGGCGCAGGGTCCGGCCACCGCGCCGCGCGAGCGGCACCTGGGCGAGGTCGGCCGGCGTCCTGAGCGCCTGGACGTGCCGGATGGCGAGCCGCTGGTTGGGCGTCTCGAGGAACCCGCCGGTCCCGATCACGTGGGCGTTGGAGAAGAACAGGATGCCCGAGTCCAGGGCGTTGGCGGTCGTCTGCATCACGCGGTCCAGCGAGATGCGGTCCTTGCTCAGCTTGGCGGGGTCGGTCTGGACCTGGACCTGCTTGAGCCGCTCGCCCCAGATGGCGACGTTGGCGACGCCGGGGACGCGGAGCAGCCGCGCCCGGATCTTCCAGTAGGCGGTCATCGACAGGTCCATCAGGCCCATGGACTTCGACGACAGGCCGATCTTCATGATGCGGCTCGTCGACGAGACCGGGGGCATCAGGAACGGCGGAGCGGCCCACGTCGGCAGTGTCGGAAGCACGGTCTGCATGCGCTCGGAGACCAGCTGCCGTGCCTTGAACAGGTCGGTGCCCCGCTTGAACCGAAGCTCGATGTTGTTGAGCTGGGGGACGGACGACGAGCGGATCGTGTCCACTCCGGGGATGCCGTTGAGCGCGTCTTCGAGCGGGACGCTGACGAGCTCCTCGACCTCCGACGCCGTCAGGCCCAGGCACGCGGTCTGGATCGTCACGATCGTCGGCGCGAACTCGGGGAAGACGTCGACCTGCTGGTTACGGATCTCTGCGGTGCCGAAGAAGACCAGCGCCGCCGCGAGCGCCACCACCAGGTAGCGGAACTTCAGGCTTGATCCGACGATCCAACGCATGGCGGGGCGTCAGTCCTCCTCGACCCCGTTCAGGGTCCCGAGCAGCTCGGCCGAGCCGACCGTGACCACGGGGGTGCCGGCGCGCGGGCCGCTCTTCAGGACGGCCCGGCCGTCCTTGACGTAGTCGACCTTGATCGGCTGCTGGACGTAGGTCAGCCGGGACGGGCTGGTGAACGTGAAGGCGTGGCCCGTCGCGTCGTAGAGCACGGCCGCGTAGGGGATGACGGTGCGCGCCGCGCCGCTCAGGCGGGCGGTGGTGACGCGCGACGTCTCGATGCCGACCCGCCTGGCGGCCTGCGCCGAGAGGATCACGTGGTCGACGCCCTTGACCTGCTGGATCTTGGCGGCCCCGTTGTTCGCGGCCGGCTCGTTGTCGAACTCCGACGACTTCGCGCATCCCGAGACGGCCAGGCCGGAGAGGAGCACGACCGCCGTGAGTCGCTTGCTCTTGTGCTGCATCTGTGTTCTCTCCTAGACGTGGAGTTCGACTTGGGGGACGGGGGAGGCCGGCGTTGGAGCTCCGAGCGGAGCGGGCTCGCGAGCGCTGTGCCCGAAGTGCAGGTACAGGGCCGGGATCAGGAAGAGGTTCAGCAACGTCGAGGTGACCAGGCCGCCGAGGACGACGGTGGCCGTCGAGCGCGTGATCTCGTTGCCGGCGATGTCGCCGGCGAGCGCGAACGGGGCCAAGGCGAGCGCTGTGGCGACGGCGGTCGTGGCGATCGGCGCGAAGCGGTCGCGCACGCCGCGCACGACGAGGTCGAGGCCGAACGTCTCGCCGTCACGGCTGCTGAGCTCCTGCAGGTGGGAGACGAGCGTGATCGCGTTGCGCACGGCGATGGCGCCGATCGTGAAGAGACCGAAGGCCGCGCCGAGCGAGAAGTCGCCGCCACCGGCGAGCACGACGAGCAGCCCGCCGACGAGCGCCACCGGGAGCGTGAGGAACACCAGCGTGGCCAGCCGCCAGCTCGAGAATGCGGCCTGCAGGAGCAGGAAGATGCCGATGATGGCCGCGATGGCCAGGCTCACGAACCGGTTCGCCGGCGCCGCGATGTCCTCCGGCGTCGTGATGACCTCGGCGTTGTACTCGAGCGGGAAGTGCATGCTCCGAAGCCGCGCGCGCACGTCGGACTGCACCGCGGTCAGGCTGCGCCCGTCCACGCCGGCCGTCACGTCCATGTAGCGCTCGACCCCGTAGTGGCGGATGTCGACCGGGTTGGGCGTGATCTTGACCGTCGCGACCTTGTCCAGGCGGACCTTGCCGCCGCCGGGCGTGTCGATCAGCAGGTTGCGGATGCTCGTGACGCTGCTGCGCGTGGCGGCCACGCCGCGGACGACCACCGAGAAGACCTTCTGGCCCTCGAAGAAGCTGCCGGCCTCCAGGCCGTTGACCATCGTGCCCGCCGCCCGGCGGACGTCGCCCGGCTTGAGCCCGTAGCGCCGCGCCTCGGCGATGTTCGCCTCGATCTGCAGCGTGGGCTGCTGGGCGATGGCGATCGCCCGCGGATCGCGGACGCCGTCGACGCGCGAGACCACCTGGCGCACCTTGTCGGCCTGCTGCTGCAAGACGCCGTAGTCCGCGCCGAAGAGCCGCACGACGAGGCGGTTGTCCGCCGGCGTGAGGACGCCCTTGGTGCGATCGCTCTCGTAGGTGAGGACGCGGGCGCGCATGCCCGGGTACGCGTCGACCACGTTGCGGATGGACCGCACGGTCTTGCCGTAGTCGGCCTTCGGGTCGAGGCTGACCCACATCTGGCCCGAGCCGGTGCCGACCGCCTCGTCGCCCGTCACCGCGCGACCGATGTGGGCGCCGACGTCCTGGACGCCCGGCAGCTGCCGCAGCTCGCTCGTGGCACGCGTGGTGATGCGGTCCATCTCGGGCAGTGACGTGCTCGGCGTGGCGTTCCACTGGACGACGAGGTCACGGTCCTTGAACGACGGCCGCAGGTTCTGCCCGAGGAGCGGGAGGGTCGCGAGGCCGACGAGCGCGACGCCACCGAGGGCGTACAGCGCCGGGCGCGGCGTGCGGATGGTCCGCGACAGGACGCCGTCCCAGCGGCCGGCCAGCCGGGCCGCGAGCGCGGGCTCGCCCACCCGGCGCGGCGGCCGGGAGTAGACGAGCAGGCTCAGCACCGGCGTCACCGTCAGCGCGACGACCATCGAGGCCAGCAGCGCCAGGCAGTAGG
>VAWY01000266.1 GCA_005888335.1 Actinomycetota bacterium | reverse complement strand
GCCGGATACGCATACCAGCCGCGCCCGGTCTTGCGGCCCAGCCAGCCGGCGGCGACCATCTTCGCGCTCAGCGGCGAGGGCCGCCAGCGCGGCTCGCCGAAGCTCTGCTCGTAGAACGACTGCGCGACGGCGAAGCCGACGTCGATCCCGCCGAAGTCCTGCAGCTCGAACGGCCCCATGCGGAAGCCGCCGCCGAGCCGGGCGATGCGGTCGATCGTCTCGACGTCGGCCACGCGCGCCTGCAGCAGGTTGAGGGCCTCGACCCCGAACGGGCGGTTGGAGCGGTTGACGAGGAAGCCCGGCCCGTCGACCGCGTTGACGACGCGCTTGCCCATCGCCGCGCCGAGTGCGCGCACGCGCTCGAGCGCCGCCTCGGAGCTCGCCGCCCCGGCCACGACCTCGACGAGCTTCATGCGCGTGGCCGGGTTGAAGAAGTGAAAGCCGACGACGCGCTCCGGGTGGGGAACGCCCGCGGCGATCGCGGTGACCAGCAGCGATGACGTGTTGGTGGCCAGCACGGCGTCCGCGTTTGCCTCGCCCAGGCGCGCGAACAGCTCGCGCTTGGGCTCGACCTTCTCGACGATGGCCTCGACGATCACGTCGGCGCGGGCGACGTCGCCGAGCCCGCCGGCCGCGCCCAGGCGCTCGTCGAGGCCGGCCTCCCAGCGCCCGCGCTCGGCGCCGCCGGCGAGCTCGTCGCGGGCGTGCTGCAAGCCGCGCTCGAGCGCGTCGGCGTCGGCGTCCCAGAGCAGCGTCTGCTCGCCGGCCACGCACCCGAGCGCCGCGATGAGCGAGCCCATCGTCCCGGCGCCGACGACCGCCAGCATCAGGCGCCGGTGGGGACGGGGTCCGGCTGCGGCCGCTCTGGCACCAGCGCGTTGATCCCGGTCAGCGACCGGCCGATGATCAGCTTCTGGATCTGGCTGGTGCCCTCGTAGAGCGTCGTCACGCGCACGTCGCGGAACCAGCGCTCGACCGGATGGTCGTCGACGTAGCCGGCGCCGCCGTGGACCTGGATCGCCGTGTTGGCGCACCACTGCGCGGCCTCGGTGGCGAAGAGCTTGGCGATCGACGTCTCGGTCGTGTTCGGCGCGCTGCGGTCCTTGAGCCAGCCGGCGCGCCAGGTGAGCATGCGCGCTGCGTCCTCGCGCAGCTTCATGTCGGCGAGCATCTCCTGGACGAGCTGGAAGGCGGCGATCGGGCGGCCGAACTGCTCGCGCTCGGTCGCGTAGCGCGTGGACTCCTCGACGCAGCCGCGGCAGATGCCCACGCAGCCCGCGGCGACGCTGAAGCGCCCCGAGTCCAGCGCGCTCATCGCGACCTTGAAGCCGTCGCCGACCTCGCCGAGCAGCGCGTCGTCGGGGGCGAAGACGTCGTCGAGCGCGATCGCCGCGGTGTCCGACGCGTGCAGGCCCATCTTGCCGTGGATCTCCGAGGGCTGGAAGCCGTCCTGGTCGGTGTCGACGAGGAAGCACGCCACGCCTCGGTGGCGCAGCTCGGGATCGGTCTGGGCGAAGACCAGCGCGACCTTCGCGTGGTTGCCCATCGAGATCCACATCTTCGCGCCGTTGATCATCCAGCCGCCGTCGACCTTGCGGGCGCGCGTCTTCTGGTTCGCCGCGTCGCTGCCGGTGTCGGGCTCGGTCAGCCCGAAGCAGCCCAGCCACTCGCCGGCGCACAGCTTCGGCAGGTAGTGCTGCTTCTGCTCCTCGGTGCCCCACTTGAGGATCGACGAGCACACGAGCGACGTCTGCACCGAGACCACCGTGCGCATCGCGCTGTCGGCGCGCCCGACCTCCTCGACGACGAGCCCGTAGGTGACGTAGTCCAGTCCCGCGCCACCGTACTCGCGCGGCACGATCGCGCCCAGGTAGCCCTGGTCGGCGATCTTGCGCACCAGCTCGGTGTCGAAGTGGTTGTTGCGCGCGTTCTCGCGCGCGCGGTCCCAGATCTCGCGGTCGGCGAACTCGCGCGCGGTGCTCTGGATCAGCTGCTGCTCGTCGGAAAGCTCGAAGTCCATGCCGGAAGTTCTACCCGTGGATCGCCTGCGCGGGAGCGGGGGTCCCCGGCAACGGTCGGTGCGGGCTACCGAGGCGCAACTGCCGGGGTCCGGCTCGTCCCCGAGGATCAGCGTCGCTGCGGTTCAAAACGTCGGCAGGGCAGCGCGCGGCGTGCGATCCTACGTCTGGGTTGGATCCGTTCGCGGTCATCATGTTGGGAGGGACGGCGCTCCTGGTCATCGCGCTGATGCTCATCGGCGCCTTCCATCCGCGATCGGGGGCCGACGTGCTGCGCTGGCGGCCGACGCGCTCGCCCGAGGTCGAGGCGCAGAACGAGATCGACGACGTCGACCAGATGCTCGAGGCGGCGAACGAGCGCCGCCGCGCCCGCGGGCTGCCGGACCGCACGCTCGACGACATCGAGCGCTCGATCCGCGAGCAGCGCGAGGCGCACCGCCGCCACCACGAGGCCTACGTCGCCGACCAGGAGATCGACCAGCTGCTCGCGCTCAAGAACGAGCGCCGCGCGCGCCGCGGGCTGCCGCCTCTGACGCGCGAGGAGTACGAGGCCCAGATCCGCAAGGCTTAGTGGCCGTGGCCGCAAGTCCGATCGGTTCCGGACGTCGCATGCCTTCGCCTGGCGCCACGCGCCGGTGCTCGATGTGCCTGGGGCACACCTTCGCACGTCGCGCGGCCCCAGACTCGGCCTGCGGCGACCGGGCGACCGACCGGACTTACGACCACGACCACTTAGTGGCGTAGTGGCCCGCCTACTGATGGTCGGCGGCGGCTGCCGCGGTCTGGCGCTCGCGCGCGACCTGCTCGCCGAGGGGCACGCGGTGCGCGCGACGACGCGCAGCGAGGCGCGCCGGGCGCAGATCGAGGCGGCCGGCGCCGAGTGCGTGATCGCCGACCCCGACCGGGTCGGCACGCTGCGCTACGCGCTCGACAACGTCGTGCTGCTGCTGTGGCTGCTCGGCACGGCGCAGGGCGCGAACGTCGGCGACCTGCACGGCTCGCGCTGGGCGATGATGCTCGAGAAGACCATCGACACGACGGTGCGCGGGGTGGTCTACGAGGCGGCCGGGACGGTCGACGCGGACCTGCTGCGCGCGGGGAGGCGCGAAGGCGCGCGGCTCGCCGCCTACAACGAGATCCCGCTGAGGATCGTCGACGCCGACCCGTGCGACCGCGCGGTCTGGCTGCGCTCGACCCGGGCGGCGATCGAGTCGCTGCTCGCCGCCTGATTAGAATTCCTCAAAACTTGACCCGGAATAGGAGGATAGGTCAGTGAGCGACTATGCAAAGGACGTCCTCGTCGACACCCAGTGGGTCGAGGACCATCTCGGCGACGACTCGATCCGCATCGTCGAAGTCGACGAGAACCCCGCGCTCTACGCCGACCAGCACATCCCCGGCGCGATCGGCTTCGACTGGAAGAAGGACCTGCAGGACCAGGTCAAGCGCGACTTCCTGGGCCCCGAGGACTTCGGCGCGCTCCTCGGCTCGCGCGGGATCTCCAACGAGCACACGATCGTGCTCTACGGCGACCGCAACAACTGGTTCGCCGCCTACACCTACTGGTACCTGAAGTACTACGGCCACGACAACGTCCTGCTCGTCAACGGCCCGCGCGAGAAGTGGATCTCGGAGGGCCGCGCGACGACGACCGACGTCCCGAGCTACGAGGCGACGACGTTCAGCGCCAAGCCCGGCGACGAGGCGATCCGCGCCAAGCGCGACGAGGTGCTGGACGTGGTGCGCTCCAACGGGCGCCGGCTCGTCGACGTCCGCTCGCCCCAGGAGTACTCGGGCGAGCTCATCGCGATGGCCGGCTACGAGCAGGAGGGCGCGCAGCGCGGCGGCCACATCCCGGGCGCCAAGTCGGTGCCGTGGGCGCAGGCGGTCAAGGAGGACGGCACGTTCAAGTCCGCCGACGACCTGCGCCGGCTCTACACCGACAAGGGGGTGCTGACCGGCGACCCGATCATCGCCTACTGCCGCATCGGCGAGCGCTCGGCGCACACCTGGTTCGTGCTGCACGAGCTGCTCGGCGAGGGCGACGTCAAGAACTACGACGGCTCCTGGACCGAGTGGGGGAACCTCGTCGACGTCCCGATCGAGAAGGATGTGTAATTAGGCCGGTCCAGCCCTTGCACCGGTGAGGAGTCCCGAGCTAAGGTCGGCTCGAAGCCCTGGGGCCGGCCATGGGTGCTCGCTCGCGACAACCAGCGCAGCGCACGGATCGCCGACGACATGCGCGGGTCGGCGTCGGATAGCGCGGCGCTGCGCTGCGCCATGCTGAGCGTCTACTACGGGTCGCTCGGCCGACAGATGACCTCGACCGGCGCGCCCGCCGTGATGCTTCCCCTCCCGGTCCGGCCGCTGAGCCTGGGCGACGCGCTCCAGGAGATCAAGCGCAACTGGCCGGACCGGCTGGGGGAGGCTGTCTGGAGGGTCGTGCGCTCCGTTCCGCCGCCCGGCTGCGGCGCCGCCGACGGTCGTCGCTATCCCGAAGCGCTGCGGCGCCTCGTCGGGGGGCTG
>VAWY01000257.1 GCA_005888335.1 Actinomycetota bacterium | reverse complement strand
CGTACTACCGAACGTTCTTCTTCCGGGATCCCGACGGTCATATCTGCGCCGCGGCGACTCCGCCGCAGTTCACCGTCGACGAGCCCCGGTCGGAGCAGGGCCGGAACCTCTGCCTCCCCGACGATCTGGAGCCTCGCCGCGCCGAGCTCGAGCTCCAGACCGCACTCAAGCCAGCCCCGGCCGCGGCGCAGGCCATCGCCGCGGCGGTCAGGTGAAACCTCGAAAGGAACCTCGGTGCACACAACAACTGAAGTCACGGCGCAGAGCGACTTCTGGGACGTCGTTTACACGTGTCCGTCGCTGCGCAAGTACACGCCCGAGCCGGTGCCGGACGAACTCATCCACAAGATCCTCGACGCCGCGATCAGGGCGCCCAGCCGCCTCAACCGCGAGAACTGGTACTTCGCGGTCGTCAAGAGCCCGGACAAGAAGGCCGCGGTGGCCGAGGTTGTCACCCGGAACTGGTTCGCCGAGATGAGCGCCGCCTACGAGCTGCTGCCGAATCTGCCCATCCCGGACGAGGACCGACAGAAGCTGACCCGCATCGTCGATGCCAGTTGGTATCTGGCCGAGCGGCTGGCGGAGACACCGGCGCTCATCTTCGCTGGGCTCATGGTGCCGCCCGTCGAGGTGTCATATCCCGCCTACGACCCCGCGAAGGCGGACGTGTATCCGCCGTTGCTCGGCGCCGGCATCTATCCGGCCGTGCAGAACCTGATGCTCGCTGCACGGAGTTTGGGGCTCGGGACGTGCCTGATCACGGCGGCCGTCATCGACGACGAGGACCTCAAGGCGCTGCTCAAGCTGCCGCCAGAAGCCAAGAACATGGCGATGATCCCGGTCGGCTGGCCACGCGGGAAGTTCAAGCCTGTCCGTCGCACCCCGGTGGCGCAGGTCGCGTTCGTAGACGAGTTCGGCAACCCGTTCGATGTCGTCGCGAGCTGAGATCAACCCGAGGCTGGCGCGCGGTGGCGCGCTGCTGCACCTCCTCGGTGGGGCGACCGGTGTGGTGGCGCTCCGGGCCGCATTGCACAAGGGCCCGGGAGACGGCCGCACCCTCACGGGAGCCCACATCATCGCTCACAGCGGCGCCAATATGCTCCTCGGGCTCGCCCCGGTCGTTCGCGCCTCGGACGCGGGACCCGCCCTCGGCCGGCTGATCGAGTGGTCGGCCCTCGGCGCCACCTATCTCAACTGGTTTGCCATCCTCTGCCGAGGGCTTTGGGCATTCCCGCCCCCGGGCCAGGTCTTTCAGCTGGATCCCGAGAGCACCACGCCCCCGCACCGTGAGAAGGTCGAACGGGCCATCCCGGTGATGCTGCTCTATGGCGTGATCCCGCTGACGTTCATCTGCTCCATCGCGACGCTCGGGGCGCTGCGTCATCGGCGCTGAGCCGCGGCACCGCCGATCGGTGAGCCGCCCCGGGATGCCGTCGCGGATCTTCCTCGCTCGTCCGGTGTCGAGACGACCGGGGCTCACGCTCGCCGTCAAGGATCTCTTCGACACCGACCGCCTGACGACCACCTACGGTTCGATCATCTTTGCCGAGCACGTCCCGCCTCGCACCGCATCCGCGGTGCGGCGTCTGGAGCGGGCCGGCCTTGCGATCGTCGGCAAGACGAACCTGGACGAGTTTGCCTACGGTGTCACGTCACAGAATCCGCACTTCGGTGCGGCGCCGAACCCCCTTGACCCGACGCGGACAGCGGGCGGCTCGAGCGGCGGCTCGGCGGCCGCCGTGGCGGCGGGACTCGCCGAGCTGGCGCTCGGGACTGACTCGGCCGGATCGATCCGGATCCCGGCCGCCTGCTGTGGCGTGGTCGGCTTTAAGCCCACCCACGGACTCGTGTCGCTGGAGGGCTGCTTCCCGCTTGCGCCAAGCTTCGATCACGCCGGCCCGATTGCGCGAACCTCGGACGCCTGCGCCGCGGCCATGGAGATGCTGGCGCCCACGTTCCGCAGACGGTCTCTTCGCTCCCTCGAAGAGGTGACGGTCGGGGTCGCCTGGACCAGTCGCGCCGAACAGCTAGTGCGACGTCAAGTGGAGAGCGCCGCTGCCCATTTCCCTTGCCGGCGTCTGATCGCATTCCCCTTGCCTGCCGGAATCGATGCTGGGTTCATGCATGAGGTGGCAGAAGTACATCGCGACCTCTTCGCCACTCACCGGGACGCCTACGGCGAGAACGTGCGCCGCAAGGTGGAGCGATGCATGCACATTACCGACGGGCAATCGCACGCATCCCACCGCGCTCGCGGGGAGTACCGCGACCGAGCGCTGACCGCTTTCGAAGGCTTCGACCTGCTCATCACGCCAACTCTGCCGTTCGTCGCTCCCCCTCTGGGGGTGGACGAAGCACTCGTACGCGACGCGATGATCCGCTTCACCCGGCCCTTCAACGCCCTTGGCTGGCCGGCGCTCGCCCTGCCCTGCGGGAAGGCGGACGGCGGTCTCCCGGCGTCTCTGCAGATCGTTGGGCGACCCGGCAACGATCCGCTCGTGCTCGCCGCGGCAGAGCTGCTGGAGTCCCGGCTGCGAGCGGTGCGGGAATGCTCGGGGCGCGATGTGATCAGCGCCGGCCCGACCGCATGATGAAGGCCGTCGTCCTGTTCCAGAACCAGCTGCGCTGCGAGCCGGCGGCGATCACAGCCGAGCAGGCGCTCGCCATGGCGACGATCCCGGCCGCCCGCGCGCTCGACCTCGACGCGACGATCGGCTCCCTCGAGGTCGGCAAGCGCGCCGACCTCGCGATCTTCTCACTGGACACGCTCGAGGCCGGCAGCTGGCACGACGCGGTCGCCGCGCGGGTGCACTCGCTCGCCGGCGACCCCGCGCGCTGGGTGCTCGTCGACGGCGAGCCGCTCGTGCGGGACGGCGTCGTCACGCGCGCCGATCGCGCCGCGGTGCAGGAGATCATCGCCGAGGCCCACGCCCGATCGCGCGAACTGCTCGAGCGAGCGGACGTTCCGGCGCACCGGGCGGCCCGCCGAGCCGACCTTCCCGCGCTCGTCTGACCAACGACATGAACATGAGAGACCGCAAGGAGCACCACCTGATGACCGCGCGATTCACCGGCAAAGTCGCCCTCGTCACCGGCGGCGGCACCGGCATCGGCCGATCGATCGCCCGGGCGTTCGCCCGCGAGGGCGCCCGCGTCGTTGTCGCCGGACGGCGGGCCGAGCCACTGGACGAGACCGTCGAACTCATCGTCGGGGAGGGCGGCGAGGCGATCGCCGTGGCCGCCGACGTCACGCAATCGGCGGACGTCGCCGAGCTAATCAGCCGCACGGTCGGCCACTTCGGCAGCCTCGACATCGCGGTCAACAACGTGGGCGTCCTGCGGCCCGGGGCCGTCGGCGACCTCGACGAGGACGACTGGCGGGCGAGCATCGAGACCAACATCACCGGCACCTGGCTGTCGATGAAGCACGAGATCGCCTACATGCGCTCCAATGGCGGCGGGTCCATCGTCAACGTCGCGTCGAACCTCGGCTCGCACGCACGGCTGCCCGGACTCGGCGCGTACGTGGCGTCCAAGGCGGCGGTGAGCGCCCTGACGCAGAACGCCGCCCTGGACCACGTCGCCGACGGCATTCGGATCAACGCGGTGAGCCCCGGGCCGGTGGACACGTCGCTGACGCTGATGCCGGGGGAGACCGAAGAGGAGCGCGACGCGCGCTTCGGCGCGCAGGTCCCCCTCGGGCGCATCGGGCGCACGGAGGACGTGGCCTCGGCCGTGCTCTACCTCGCCTCCGACGACGCCGGCTTCATCGTCGGGACTGACCTGCGCATCGACGGCGGAGCGGCCGCCTGAGTTAAGCCGCGTCAGGCGCGGCCGGCCGAGCTCGTCTGCGCGGACGCGTCGACGCCGGTAGTGGAGACGCTGCCGGCGCCGTCGACGCGCGCCGGCTCAGCACCCAAGAGCGGCGCTGGCGAGCTGCGCTCCGGCATCATCGACCGTTCGACGCCGCCGAAGAAGGTTTCTGATCGGGCATCCCGCCGATCGGGCCGACCAGCTCGTTTCCATAACGACCTCCCCGCGCAGTCGTCGTGAGCGGTGCCCCAGCGCCGTTCTTCGTCCCGCGCTGGTCATAAGGGCGCCAGTTAGTGCGCGGACGTATGCTCCACATGGCGGACGGCTGCGCGACCGCGGTCTCCGCCGCCTGAGATGCGACGGCGAAGAGCAGGGACAAGTTCCTGAGCAACGACTACTCGAGGTGGCGTCGGTCCAAGCGCCCGAAGACGTGGCAGCGCCACTCTGGGCGGGCGAGGAACCTTCCGTGGCTGTGCGTCGACGCCTGTTCGTCGTCAACGACGAGCCCGTGGCGCTCTGCGACAGCTACTACCCGCGCGAGGTCGCTGAGGGCACTGCGCTCGCCCAGCACGAGCGGATCGCCGGCGGCGCGTATGGACTTATCGAAGAACCAGGACGGTCCGATCGCGCGACGGCTGCGGCGCTCGATCGACGACTTGGAGTGCCGGATGCCCACGCGACGCGAGGCAGAGATGCTTCGGCTGCCCCCGGAGTCCCCGCGGTACGGATCCTGCGCACGGTTTACGACGCGGACGGCCAGGCGGTCGAAGTCCAGGACACCGTCGCGGCCGCCGACAAGCATCAGTTCCGGTACGAGGTCACGATGTGATGACTCGCCTGCGGCTCGGAGCATGTTTGTCGCTCACGGGCCGCTATGGCTTGGTGGGCGAGCGGGTCGAGCTCCGAATCGAAGACGACGCCAGCGATCCTGAGCAGCTCGCGGCCCGCTTTCCGGGCGTCGCAAGGCGCTCGGATCTGCTGCTCGGGCCCTACTCGACGCAGCTGATGCGTCGAGCTGGGGCGTTGATGGCGGACATCGATGGAGTGCTCTGGAATCAGGGCGGTTCCGGGGATGATGTCCAGGCCGCGTGCCCGGGGCGGATCGTTTCGGTACTCGCACCGACGAGCCGCTACTCGCTGCCGTTCGTGCGACGACTGGCCGAGCACCGGCAGCAAGTGCCCCTATGGGTCGTACGCGCGCGGGGGAAGTTTGGGCGACAAGTCGCAGCCGGCGCCGTCGCTGCGGCGAAGCGCGAGGGCCTCGAGGTCGTCGAGGAGCGCGCCGACGAAGAGGCCTCGTTTACCGATGTGCCCGACAGATGGGACCTGTTCTGCGTCGGCATGTTTGAAGACGACGTCGCGCTCGTGAGATCCGCCAAGTCAGCTGCTCGGCCGCCAAGGATGATCTGCTCCGTGGCGGCTGGGCGCGATCACGGTTTTCTCCCCACTGTTGATCACAGGAATTCCCCAGGTCGGTAGCGCGTAGAGGCGCGCGTGGGGCGATGGAGGCGAGCCCCGGAGGGGCGAGCCGGAGTCGCTCCCACGCGCGCGGCTCCGTCGGAGGCCCTCCTCAGGGTCGCGGGTGCTCATGCCTGCGACCCGAGCCGAGGAGGGCCTTGGGGGATGCTCACAGAGGAGGACGACGTGGAGATTCACGCGCTCGCCGCGCGCGGCTGGTCGGTGTCTGCGATCAGCCGTCACACCGGCCGCGACCGCAAGACGGTGCGCAAGTACTTGGCGGCGCCGCGCGGCGCGCTGCTCGGCCACGAGCGCGCGCCGAGCTGCCTGGAGCCGTTCCGGGCCTACATCGAGGCGCGCTTCGCCGACGACGCACACTTGGAGGCGACGGTGTTGTTTCGCGAGCTCGTCGACGCCGGGTTTGCGCGGTCGTATCCGACGCTGTTGCGCGAGCTGCGGCGCTTGGAGCTGCGGCCGGTGTGCCTGGTCTGCCAGCACCGTCGCGGCGAGGCGGTGACGGTCGAGCTCGAGCATCCGCCGGGCGAGGAGATCCAGTGGGACTGGCTCGAGCTGCCCGAGACGCCGTGGGGCGAGCCGTGCTCCGCGCTGCTTGGTGCGCTGGCGCACTCGGGCCGCTTCCGCGGCGTGTTGTGCGAGCAGATGACCTTCGGGCACCTCGCCGGCGCCGTCCACGACGTGCTCGTGGCGCTGGGCGGCACCGCGCGGGTGTGGCGAACCGACCGGATGGCGACGATCGTGATCGCTGGGACCGATCGGCTGACGGTCGAGGCGGCGCAGCTGGCCAAGCACTACGGCGTCGAGATCGCGGTCTGCCCGCCCCGGCGCGCGCAGCGCAAGGGCGTCGTCGAGGCCGCGGTCAAGTACACGACGCGGTCGTGGTGGCGGACCGCGCAGGTCGCGACGATTGGCGAGGCCCAGCGCGATCTGGACCGCTGGTGCGTGCGCGTCGCCGACGCTCGCCAGCGCCCGGCCGGGACGGTCGGACAGCTCGGCGCCGCCGAGCCGCTCGGGTCGCTGCCGCCGACGGCCTACCCGGCCCAGATCGCCGTCGAGCGCAAGGCATCGCGCTCGGCGCTGGTTTCGTTCGAGGGCAACCGCTACAGCGTCCCGCCCGCCCACGCCGGGCGCACCGTCACCGTCCTCGCCGGGGTCGGCGATCCCAGGCTGCGGATCGTGTCGGCCGCCGGTGAGATCGTCGCCGAACACCGCCGCGCGCCCACCGGCGGCGGGCAGACGATCCGCACGCCCGAGCACGCCGCGATGCTCGAGCACGCCGTCCTGCGGGCGTTCACGACCGGCCACGCGTGCCGGCGCAAGGCCAACGTGCCGCCCGGCTCCCAGGCGCTCGCCGAGCTCGCCCGGCTGCGCGGCCTCGACGCCGACAGCGCGCCGGTGATCTCGCTCGAACGCTACGCCCAGCTCGCCAAGGCGGCCAACCAGTGACCGGCGACCTGCACCGCTTCGAGGCGCACGCCACGATCGAACCCGGCGAGCACGAGCGGGGCCTCGACCACGAGCGCATCCAGCTCGTCCGCGTCGTGCTCACCGACGCCGGGCCGGTGATCGCCAACGGCGGCGACGGCCCCGAGATCTACCGCCCCGACGTCGTCTGCCTCCTGCGTCCCAGCGAAGCGCGAGGACTCGCCGCCCGCCTGCTCGAACTCGCCGACCACGCCACCACCCAAAGGAGCGCTCGATGAGCGCCGACACGCTCTACCAGCAGCTGCGTGGCCACCTCGCGCACCTACGCCTGACCGCCGTCGCCGACCGCCTCGCGCCCGCGCTCGAGGCCGCCGAGCGCGACAAGCCGCCCTACACCAGGTTCCTCCACGACCTCCTCGCCGCCGAAGTCGACGCCGTCGAGCAACGCCGCCTCGCCGGCCGGCTGCGCTTCGCCAAACTGCCCGCCCGCAAGACGCTCGACCAGTTCGACTTCGACGCCCAGCCGTCGCTGGACCGCCGCCTCGTCGAAGACCTCGCCACCCTGCGCTTCATCGAAGAGAAGGCCAACGCGCTGCTGATCGGCCCGCCCGGCGTCGGCAAGACGATGCTCGCCACGATCCTCGGCCACCGCGCCGTCGAGGCCGGCTACCGCGTCTACTACACCACCGCCGCCGACCTCGTCGCCCGCACCAACCGGGCCGCGATCGAGGGGCGCTGGGCCGCCACGATGCGCTTCTGGAACGGCCCCCAGCTGCTGCTCATCGACGAACTGGGGTACCTGCCGATGCCCGGCGAAGCCGCCAGCCACCTGTTCCAAGTCATCAGCCGCCGCTACGAACA
>VAWY01000256.1 GCA_005888335.1 Actinomycetota bacterium | reverse complement strand
CCAAGGCGAGGCAGGCGCGGTTGCCGCCGAGACGGTCGGCGGCCTGGTCGTAGTAGGCGCGGTCTGGGCTGCTCGGTCGGCGGGCGGCCTGGGCGGCTTCGAACAGCGCCCAGCGCAGCGCGGGCGGGCCTTGGCGGGAGAGGTGGCCGGCGGCGCGGCGCTGGTCGGACTGATGGACGGTGATGTCCAGTCCGGCGTAGCGGACCGCGTGGCGCGAGGACGAGAAGCGGCGGGCGTCGCCGAGCTCGGCGAGGATCGTCACCGCGGTCAGCTCGCCGATGCCGTAGTGACCCATCAGCGCGCGGCAGCCGGGCTGGCGGCGCGCGTAGAGCCGCAGCTCGCGGGTGATCGGCGCCGACTGCGTGTCGAGCGCGTCGATCATCCGAAGCGCGACGGTGACCTGCTCGCGGGCGGTGGCCGACACCTCGAGTTCCTCGAGCCAGTGGCGGTTCTCGCCGGTCAGCAGCCCGAGGCGCTGCGGGAAGCCGTGGTGATAGAGGACGGCCTGGATGCGCTGCTGCCACTCGCCGCGCTCAGCGACGAGGGTGTGGCGCAGGCGGACCTTGGCGCGCAGATCGAGCAGGTGGTCGGGCGGAATCCACGACTCGGGCAGCCGGCCGATCATCACCAGCTCGCGCAGGTGGCGGGCGTCGGCGCGGTCGGTCTTGGCGCGCTTCTTGGTGCCGCGCCGCGCGGCCGTTTCGGCCGGCTCGGCCAGGTGCACCTCCGCCCCGATCGCGCGCAGCTCCTCGACGACGAAGCGCCACCCGGTCGTGGCCTCCAGCGCCGCCTCGAGTCGCCGGCCGGCGAACTGGGCCAGGAACCGGCGGACGTCGGCGCGCTGGGCGGGCGAGACACGGGCCCGACTGACCTCGCCGGTCTCGGTGTCGATCCACTCGGCCGTGATCTGCGCACGGTGCTGATCGAGTCCCATTACGATCGCCATCACGGGGCCTCCTCAAGCTCCACGGTTCACTACCTGCGCGCATCTTGCGCGCTTGAGCTGAGGAGGTCCCACTACGCCGGGACAACCACCCGGCACATGCCATCTTTGCGCGAGGTGCGACACGGCCGGATTCATGCCGGGTGTGCCGTTGCGTAGCTCAGCTGCTCATCCCAGTCGGCCGGGCGTCCCTCCCGTGTGAGGTCGAGCAGGTTCCAGACAGGCTCGAGGCTGCCGACGTGGCGCGGATCTTGGCCGGGGTCGCACGGGGCGTAGAAGAGTTCCGAGCTCCAGAAGTGGCGGATCACGTCGCCGTCGCGGTGAAAGACGGCCATCATCGGCCGCTGGGCCCCCTGCGCGGTCTCGGCGTGGTAGTCCCGGTTGTAGCCGTTGGCGGCCGAGGACAGCAACCGCAGCCGCCGCCAGCCACGCTCCTGCGCGAAGTCGACCGCGTAGAGCGCCGCCCCGCGCCGTGTCGGCAGAGGGCGGCAGCACCGCGAGGACCATCACTCAGGCGAGCGCAGCCCTTGGACGCGGATTTCAGGGCCAAGCGCCAATGCGTTGGCCGCAGCAGATCGTGCTGGTGAAGGTCCTCGAGCGTGCGCTGTACGCGGGCCCGACGGCGCCCGGCACGGGCCCCTGCAGCCGTACCTGCCGGCCGCCGAGGCGACCGGCCACGCCGCGGCGATGCAAAAGGAGTCGCCCACCGAGACCGCGCGGCGCGTGAACGGTCAGTGCGCCGTCGGCGTCGCCGACGGGCACGCTGACGCGAATTCGCCCGCTCACGCGCACCTCGGGCGCCCAGGCCACCCCGTGCAGCGCGAGAACCAAGAAGCCGGCGCCGACCTGCACTCGTCCGCTCCATGTCCCGGCGCGCAGGCCCCCGCCGCGGGACACGAGGGAGTTCGCGACGAGGAACGCTGAGCGGACGTCGTCGAGCGCTCCCACGGCGGCGCTCAGCACCCGCCCGCGGTCGCCGGGCACCCCTTGAGGCGGCGCGAGCCGGCTGAGCGCGGTCGGCGCGACAGGCGGCGGGGGGCCGTAGAGCGCGCTTTGCCCCGACGAACGCGCGCACGGATCGCCGACCGTCCGGTCAGCGAAGAACCTGGCCAGCGCCCGCGCGACGCACCCGCTGAGGTCCGAGGCGATCTCGCTATGACCCGTTCCGGGGACGACGACGAGCTGCGCGTGCGGCAGCTCGGCGGCGACGGCCCGCGCGTTCTCCAACGGCGTGCGGGCGTCCAGCCGACCGGTCAGGATCAGCGCCGGCACGTCGGGCAGCGGCGCGGTCGCAGGCGGCACCGCGCGACCAGGCGGCCACAGCCGGCAGCCCTCGACGGGGCTGGTGCGTTCGACCAAGCCGCGGCCGAACGGGCCGAGCGCCTCGTCGGGCAGAGCGGCGAGCGCCTGGGCGATCATCGCCGGACGGTCCTCGATCGGCGAAGCCAGCGGGTAGGGCAGCACCAGGTCGGCGCAGAGCGTCGTCCAGCGGAGCGCCAGATTGAGCTGTGGAGGCAACAGATCCTGGCCGGCGGGCGTGGTGAGGCGCAACAGCGGGCGGGCATCGCCTTGCAACGCTGCGCGGATCGCCGCCGGCAGGGCGACGCGCAGGCCGAAGTTGAGGTCGCCCCCGCTGACCAGGGCGAGGAGACCGACCGCGCCGACCTTCGCCGGCCGCGGGCGCCCGCGGCCGTCGATGACCGTGCCATGCAGCGGCGCGCCGTCCAGTTGCGCGGCCAGCTCACGCACGTCGCCGACCGGATCATCGGTGATGCCCGCGCAGACCCCGCCCGCGCACAGTTCGCCGAGGACCCGCGGGAGCGCCGACCACCCGTCGACGAAGAACGGGTCTTGGCCGTTCGGCCCGATGACGGAATCCAGGACGAGCCGCTCGACGCGGTCGGGATATGCGCGCGCGTACTGCTGGGCGACGTAGGTGCCGTACGAGGTTCCCCCGAGGGCAAGGCGCGGGACACCGAGCGCGACGCGCAGCGCCTCGAGGTCGGCGACGGTATCGGCCGTCGCGTAGAACTCACGCCGCTGTCCGAGCTCTGCCGCGCAGGCCGCAAGGAGCCTGGCGAGCGCGGAGCTGACCGGCGGCGAACGCTCGACGCCCGGGCAGTGCAGCGCGCCCGAGGCACCCGTCCCTCGCTGATCGAGCACGACCAGTCGGTGACCGCCCAGCGCCGGCGTAAGCTGTTGGCGGAAGAACGGCGCGACAGACACCGCGGCCTCCCCAGGGCCGCCCGCCAGCCAGATCAGCACACGCCCGCCGCCGACCGCGCGGCGTTCGCGCGCG
This sequence comes from Actinomycetota bacterium, assembly GCA_005888335.1. Next base: position 2,027 of record VAWY01000256.1, on the reverse strand, counting down.
ACCCGCAGCGGGACCGTTCCCGGCACACCGCCCGAGCGGTCGAGCGGGACGCGCAGGACCGCGCACTCGAAGCCCGCCTTCCCCAAACATGACCCCCAGCGAAGCCCGGCTGACGCAACGCCAGGCGTGACCAGCAGCCCAGACAGCAGCACCGGCAGCGCCCTCGCGAGTTGCCGCACCGAGCGCCGGACAGGTGGCCTCGACATTTCGGTTTGACCCTAACTGCGACGGATGGCGAGATCCACCACGGCGACCGGCCGTGGCACGGCCGTCCTGCGATCACCGACTCGACCTCAGCGGGCGGCCACGCCTCCTGGGAGGTGACGGCCGCCGACGAGTTGAAGCGCCAGCCGGCATGGCTGACTGCCGCCTCGGACGAGGACCAGCGGTCTGGCCGTTCGCGCGTGCGCGCGCGTCGGCCTCCGTGCCGCTGAGCATGGCTAGCGGTAGCGCCCCGGGCGGGTTGCCCCGCAACAGACGGTCGCGTGAGCCGTTGCGAGCACCGTGCGCCTGACCCCGAGCCTGATCGCCGCTTCTGCTTATCTGTGCCGGGGCTCCTGCGTCAAGCGCGATGAAGTTGTAGTTGGCGGTGACGTCGGTGGGGTGCAGGCGGCGCGTGGGCGCGGTGGAGCAGATGCGTGTGGTGCGCGCGGGCGCCCGGGCTTACTGGTATCAGGCAGCAGCCGAGCTCAGGAGAACACGTAGCGGAACTTGACTCCGTCGCATCTGCGCCGCAGCTTGATGGTCAGGACCGCGTCGAAGTCGCGCTGCTCGGAGCGGGGCACGTACGCCACGTCGGCCTCCCAGCCGCGCGGGCCGCGGCCGCGCACGAGCCGCTTGCCCTCGCCGCGGCCGACCGCCGGCGGATACTGATCGAGGGCCTCTCCCGAGATGTGCGCGTAGCCCCGCAGGAGCCGGTGAGCTCGTGCGTTGGCCCCGGCGCGGTTGACGACGAGGGTGCGCGGCCATCCCCTGCGGACCGCCGCGAGGAAGTGCCAGCGGATGTGGGGGTACCGCTTGGCGCGGAAGGAGATGGTGTACACCCGTCGCGGCCGGGCGCAGCTTGTGCGCGGGTCGGGGAAGGCCTCCAGAGCCTGGGGGCAGACCTTGCCCGGCTCGGGCAGTTGCAGATCGACGAGGTAGGCGGTGACCGCGTCGTCGATGCACGCGTTGCCACGGACGTACGAAGCGTCAGCAGGCGCGCGTTGCCGAGCGTCGCGGTCAGGGCCTGGGCGCTGGCATAGGGCGTCTGCGGATCGAACGTGGCGCTGACCACCAGCGTGGTCGGCGCATCGTCGGGCGTGCGGAACGGGCCGCCGAAGCGGCCGTTGGGCTCGAGCTTGAGGAACGCAAAGGGCAGTTGAACGAACCCGCTATCGACGTAGAAGTGCGGCAAGTCGCGGAACGCACGCCTCCCGTCGCGGCGGTACAAGCCGATGCTCGTCGGCCAATCGCCGTCGAGCGCCTTGATCACGAAGCCCGCCTCGTCGAACGTCGCGTCCGCGCTGAGCCCGGTGTCCAGGTCGCCGAACTCGAGCAGCCTGCCGTCCCCGTGCCGGGCGAGGCTGAGGCTGTCGGCTAGTTGCATCCAGTCCCTCGGGTCCAGGAGATCTCCGATCGCGCCCCGGGCGATGTCGCCGTTGATCGGCAGCCCGCCGGCGACGGCGATCGGCGTGCGCTCGAGGCGGGCCAGGAGGGCGTCGAGCGCCCGGCGGGGGTGGGCGCCGCCGAAGCCGCAGCGCGCCTGCTGTCTGCGGCAGCGCTCCAGGAACCGGCCGAGCGCGACCTCGCGGGCGGCCGTCGAGTCGTGCCAGAAGCTCAAGGGATCGTCGAAGTATCGCGTGTCGACGGGGCTGTCGAGCACCACCGCGCGCTGGCGGTCAGGGAACAGCGACACGTACGTCATGCCGATGGCCGTGCCGTACGAGTAGCCCAGGTAGGTAAGGCGCTCGTCGCCGACGGCGGCGCGCAGGACATCGAGGTCGCGGGCGACGTTGCCCGTCGACAGGTAGGGCAGCACGCCGGGA
>VAWY01000255.1 GCA_005888335.1 Actinomycetota bacterium | reverse complement strand
GCTCGACCTGCAGGCCCCGGGTCGCGCCCGCCTGCGCGGCGGTGACGACGCGCGTGACGTCGGCCTTGTCGAGCTTGTCGGCCTGGCGGTCGAATTGCAGCGTGGCGAAGGCGACGCGCCCGTCGCGCGAGACGGCCCGCGATGAGGCGTAGGGGCTCTGCACGGCAGCGACGTGCGGCAGCCGCTTGACGCGGTCGACGACCCGGCCGACCGCGGCGCGACGCTGCGCGTCGGTCAGCCGGCCCTCCCGGACGGCGAAGACGATCTGGCTCGAGTCCCCCGACTGCTGCGGGAATCGGCTCTTGAGGAGGTCCAGCGCGCGCTGGGACTCGGTGCCCGGCAGCGTGAAGCTGTTGACGAACGAGCCGCCCGCGCCGGCGGCGAGCGCGATGGCCGCGGCGATGGCGGCGATCCACGCGGCGACGACGAAGCGGCGGCGGTCATGGGAGAAGGAGGCGAGGCGGCGCATCGGACGACCTTCTCACACTGAGCGCAGAAATGCAATGAATGCAGAAATGCGGAGAATGCAACAACTGGTACGATTCCAGCCGCAATGGGTCTGCGCGAGCGCAAGAAGGAGCAGACGCGGCGCGCGATCGAGGACGCCGCCTACGCGCTTTTCGCCGAGCGCGGCTACCAGGCGACGACCGTCGCCGACATCGCCGAGGCGGCCGACGTCGCGCCGCGCACGTTCTTCGCCTACTTCCCGTCCAAGGAGGATGTCCTCTTCGCGGACTTCGACGCGACCGCGACCGAGCTTGCCGCCCTGCTGCGAGACAGGGCGCCGGGCGAGACGACGTTCGACGCGCTCCGCGCGTGGGTCGCCGAGCAGCTGCCCGAGCTCGAGGCCCAACACGACCGCGAGGCGCTGCGCCACCGCCTCTGCGAGCAGCACGAGGCGATCGCCGCCCACGAGCGCCACCTCATGGGCCGCATCGAGGGGATCATCGCCGGGTCCGTCGCCGCCGACCTCGGCGACGATCCCGGCGCCCTACGACCCCGGATGGTGGCCGCCGCCGCGATCGCCGCCCTCATGGCGATGCGCCCCGACGATCCGGGGACCGAGGCCACGATGTCCCGACAGGAGAAGATGGCGCGCCTCGACGAGGCACTCGGGTTCCTCAGCGGCGGGATCGCCACGCTTCAGCGCAACGACACCGGGCAAGGGGCCGCCGAAGCACGGCCGGGCCGCTGACCGCGTGCCACGCATGGACGGGCGGCGGCGCCCGCGCGAGGCTGCACACGCGTTGCCGATGCTCGCGTTGCGATAGCGCTACGTCCGGTCGCCGGGAGCGTTCCGGTCCCGGCGATGGTAGATCTTCGGGTGCCCCGGAGCGACTGCGCCGCGCGCCGCCATTGCGCAAGCCTTGCGATGCTGCGCACCTGCGCGGGTGTTCACGCGAGAACGATCTGCGAGGTGCTGCCATGCGACCGCCGGTGCCGCCATTTACCGAGGAGACCGCCCGCCAGAAGGTCCAGGCGGCAGAGGACGCGTGGAATACGCGGGACCCGGAACGGGTGGCGGGCGCCTATACCGAGGACTCCGAGTGGCGCAACCGAGACGAGTTCTTTGCCGGCCGTCCGGCGATTGTCGAGTTCCTGCGCCGCAAGTGGCATCGCGAACTCGAATATGCCCTGCGGAAAGACCTCTGGGCGTTCACCGACAACCGGATCGCCGTGCGCTTTCAGTATGAGAGCCGGGACGCGTCGGGCCAATGGTGGCGCAGCTACGGCAATGAGCAGTGGGAGTTCGACGACCAGGGATACATGCGACGCCGCGAGGCAAGCATCAACGACGTGCCCATCGACGAGACGGATCGCCGCATCTTCGGCCCGCGCCCCGAATCCGAGCGTGGCACACCCCTACCGCTGGCCTGATCGCCTGCTGCCGCGTCAGTCCGCCGTACGCCGCTGCGGCTCGTCGCGCGAAGGGGAAGCTGGGACGTTCGTCGTGCGCCAACCTTGGCCATCCGACGTGTGCAACGGACCACCGACCGGTGCGACATCCAGCCGAATCCGCGCTCGTCAGGCGCGCACGTGACCCTCAAGATCGTTCCTGCTATCTCCCCGACACACACGCAGCGATTGCGCACTCCTACGGGCTGATGGTGCTCACGCTCGAGGGCGACCGGATCTCCGCCATCACTTGGTTCGGGGACGACAGCGTCTTCCCACAGTTCGGGCTCCCACCGACGCTCCGCTCATAGCGTTCCGTTCTGGTCGCGACCGGTGTCTCAATCAAGAACAACGCCCGCAGGACCCACGAAGGAGATCGAGATGAACATGCCGCCGATCGTGTCGCAGCAGGAGTGGGAGGCAGCGCGCGAGGAACTGCTGGTGGAGGAGAAGGAGCTGACCCGCGCCCGCGATGCGCTGGCCGCGAAGCGCCGCCGGATGCCGCGGATGGCCGTGGAGAAGGACTACCGCTTCGAGGGCCCGAACGGGCCGGCGAGCCTGCTCGACCTGTTCGAAGGGCGCCGGCAGCTGATCATCTACCGCTTCTTCTTCGAGCCCGGCGTGGCCGGCTGGCCCGAGAGCGGCTGCCGCGGTTGCTCGTTCATGGCCGACCAGGTCGCTCACCTCGCCCATCTGAACTCGCGCAACACCACGCTCGCGTACGTCTCGCGCGCCCCGCAGGCCGACATCGAGCGCTGGAAGGCGCGGATGGGCTGGGACATCCCCTGGTACACGATCACCGACGACTTCGACGCCGACTTCGGCGTGGACGAGTGGCACGGCACCAACGCCTTCTACCGCGACGACGACAACCGGATCTTCCGCACGTACTTCGTCGACAAGCGTGGGGACGAGGCGCTGGGCAGCGCCTGGGCCTATCTCGACATCACCGCGCTCGGCCGCCAGGAGCACTGGGAGGACTCGCCGGAGGGCTACCCGCAGACCCAGCCGTATGCGTGGTGGAACCTCCACGACGAGTACGACGAACCGACCATCTTCGAGGCGGCGCTGTCGAGCGCGTCCGCCTCGCAGCGCGGCTCGAGGAGCTCGCGCTCGTGATCGCTCACGTGGGAGGCGTGCCGCTGGAGGAGATCCTGCCGTCGGTCACCGGCGCTGGCGCCAGCCTGTTGCTGGCGCGAGCCTGGGTGATGTTGCACCCGCGACGCCGACGGAGCCCGCGCGATGACCGATGACACGATCCATCGCATCGAGCGGACCAAACAGGCGCCCGCTCAGGCCGTCTTCGACGCGTCGGAGGCTCGCGCCGCGATCCACATGACGGTCAGCGCGCTCGCCGAGCACGTCCGTCGCCGGCGCGACGCCGACCGACCGCGGCGGAGGTCCTCACTTGCGCGACACGGCGCCCGTGCCGCTCGTCGCGCAATGCGAGAGAGCCGAGTCGCATATGGAGGCTGGCTCATGATGCGCACGCTGGGCTCTCGCCCGGCGTGAACGCGGCAGTACGCTCAACCAATGAAGGGCGATCGCGTCGAGATCGTTGTCGCTGCAGACGACGGCTCGAAGACGTACGAGATCGTCGCCACCCGTGCGGGCCGCCGAGTCGAGATCACAACCGGGCGCGGCATCGTCGAGGTCACCGAGGTCACGCGCACCGGCGAGCCGGTCCGCAGGGCGAGGTTCATGGCAAGCCGCGTTCTTGCGCTCGTCGAGCACCCGGCCAACGAGGAGCGAGCGAAGCGCGAGGCCCAGGACGCCTCGTAAGCGATCCGCTGGTGCGAGGGCTCGCTTCGCGCGAAGGAGCAGTCCGTGCGTCTCGCGACTTGCTGCGGCTTGACGCGCGCACCGGGTAGATAGCGGGCACGGTCAGGGTGTTCGAAAGGCTCAGGCGGATCGTCAGCAAGGAGCGCCGCCCCGCGGACGGTCGGGACCGCCGACCGCGGCGTCGCGATCCCTCTCACGTCGGCCGCTCGAGCATCAAGGAGATCGAGAAGGCAGCGCCAGAGCGCGCAGGAGAGCTTGCCGGTCACGCCGTCGAGCGAGTCGACACGTGATGCACCGGACGGGGCCTCGCGCACGGCCATGTCGCGGCGAGCTCGAGGTGCGCGGACGTGACGAGCTCACGCAGAGCGTCGCGCCGGGCGCTCGCCCAGTCCTCGTATTCGTCCTCGGGCAGGAACCCGGCGGACGCGCCGGCGAGCGCCGACTCGTAGGCCGCCGGCCGGCCATCCTCGCGCGCGGCGGCGATGGCGGTCTCGAGGACCTCGATGTCGACC
>VAWY01000254.1 GCA_005888335.1 Actinomycetota bacterium | reverse complement strand
GCGCGCCTTGCGCAGGCGCCAGGCGCCCTGCGCCCTGCGGGACCGCGGTCAAGTTGCACTGGACCGCGAAGCCGCCCAGCAGGCCGATGCGCACCATCGCCGGATCGAGCGTAGGCGACCGGAGCCGCTAGCGCCAACGCGGGGTCGCGCCGCGGCAAGGCGTCGCTCCCACGGGCACGCGCGGCACGCGGACCCTGAGAAGCACAACCGCTCCTACTGGCTCGCCGGCTGCTCCTCGGCCGGCGCGGCGCCGTTCGCCGTCCCGTGCTCGCGGTGCACGAACGTCCCGCGCAGCGCGTCGTAGATCGACAGCCCCTGCGCGGCCATCCCGGTCGCGACCTCGTTGACGCCCT
>VAWY01000259.1 GCA_005888335.1 Actinomycetota bacterium | reverse complement strand
CCGCCGCGGACCCCGAGCCCGTGGACGTGCTGCGGGCCGGAGTCGCCTCCGCTGGCCGGCTCGGTCGGGGCGACGCTGGTGTCGCTCGCCCCGCCGCCACAACCGGCCACGGCCAGCGCGAGGACGAGCAAGCCCAGAGCACCATGACGTCGGCGGACCTGAAGGATCGCCGCGGGCACTACGGGATGAACTCCGGGCCCTTGTCGACGTAGGCGGCCCGGAACGCGCGCAGCGCGTCGAAGACCTTGGGGCTCATCCGCGGACAGCCGAGCAGGTGCGTCCACGCCGTGGCAGCCACCGCGTAGGGCATGTGCGTGTTGTTCTCGAACAGCAGCGTGTGGTAGCCCTCGGTGCCGTTGAGCTTCTCGTTGAACAGCGTCTCGAGCTCGTCCCTGGTGCGCTTCGGCGTCCCGGGCTTGTACTGGATCTCGACCCGCCCGTGCTCCAGTGAGTGGACGAAGTTCCCCTTGGCGGGCGCATTGCCCGGTTCGTAGATGCCGTCCTCGACCGGCGTCGGGTTGTGGTTGCCCGACGTCGGCGGATTGGTCTTGTACGTCACGGCGCTGGTCGTGTGGTTGCGGCCCTCCGAGGGATAGCTCTTGGAGACGCAGCCGGCCGCCTTGGCCGCCTCGGGCAGCTTGTCGGCCTTCGCGAGGGGGCCGGCGGCCGGGATCGGCACGTTGGCGCCCGGCGTCGACGACGGCCCGTTGTCGTTGCCGCCGCCGGAGCTGATCAGCACCACGACAACGACGACCGCCACGACGAGAACGCCGCCGCCTACGACCTGCAGACGCCGGGCGCGGGCGGCGGCCGCCGCGGCCTGCTGCTCTTGCGCCAGCCGCTCCTCGCGCCGGCGCTCCTTCTCTTCACGTCGGCTCGTCACCGCTCAGCAGGGATCGTGGTACGTACCTCTTGTTCGCAGCCCCGGTTCGCTCAGTCCGTGCTGCGGCCACCTGTCTGCCCCGCGCGGAAGAGAAGCGCCCACGCGGCCCCTGCGGTGATCGCACATGGTGATCCTGGCTCACGGGCCGATGTACTACTCGCGTAGTCTAACGAGCCGCGAGCGAGGAGCCGTCTGACGAGCCGACGACGAAGGCGCTGGCGACTGTCGGCCGCGGACGCGCCCCTCACGGCTCGACGAGGACGCGCAGAGCGGCGGCGTAGAGCGCGAGCGCGTGGCGACCGCGGTGGCGGGAACATCGACGGGTTGCGGCGCGGCGCCCGCGCCCGCCGCGCACCCGAGGCCGAGTCCGGCAGCCGCGCGGCCGCGCGGCGCGCGCGGGCAGGCCTCCGGCGCCGCGAGCGCCCCGGCCAGCGCGACATAGACGAGCGTCACAGCGCCGGCGAGCAGCGGACTCGCCGCCTGATCGGGAGCGATGCGCACGACGCGGTCTGCGAGCTCGACCGGCGGAAACGCCGCCGCCGAGGCGCGCGAGGCGGTCCACAGGATCGTCATCGCCGGCACGGCGGCGACGACACCGTCGACGATCACCTCCCGCCGCGACGGGCGCGGTCTCGCTGCCACCGCCGGGCGCTCACGGCCGGCGTCGAGCGAGCTCGCGCCGCAGCTTGCGCTCGGACGGGCGTCCGTACGAGAAGGGCCGCCCATCGATGAGCACCCCGGGGGCGAAGAGCACGCCGTTGCGCGCCACGAGCTCCTCGCCCTCCGGCGACGAAACGTCGACGGTGCGCACCCGCAGGGGGTGCTCACCGCCCAGGCGGTCGAGGATCTCCCTGGCCTGATCGCAGAAGGCGCAGTCGGCCTGCGTCAGCAGGGTGACCTCGACCGGCTCAGGCCGTGGCGCCACGCAGCCCCTTTCTCATATCGGCGAGCAGATCGCCGACGGGGACGTACATCTTGTACTTCGGCGCGCCGCCGTAGTCGGCGCGCCAGCGGATGCGGCCGTCGGGAGCGTGTAGGCCGCCAGGGCGAGCACGAGTACGCCGGCGGCGGTGTAGATCACCATGTGCTCGGAGACGAGCAGCCGCTGCACGAACGCGGCTCCGACCGCGATGGGCAGGATCACGGTCGCGACGCCCGCCGCGAAGAGGAATGTCATGGCGACGAGGACGCGCCGGTTCTGAAACGCGCTCGAGAAGTAGGCCGGCAGCATGACCGAGATGCAGCACGGAGCGAACAAGGAGACCGTTCCGGCGATCACCGCGGCCACGACGGAGCCGCCGAAGAAGATGCTGCTGTGCACGGTGTGTTCGTCCTAGGGGGTATCTCGACGACTCACCGCGCAGCAGACGCCCATGCCGGATGGGCGGGCCGTGGGCAGGACGCTCCGCGCGACGTACTGAGCGGCTCGTAGTACGTGGACTGTAGTAACAACGAGCGTTGTGTCGGCATTCCGGGGCTCGGCCTTAACTCCCCGGTACCATCGTCGGCGTGTCAAGCGCCAGCGAGGAAGCCGTGCCGCCTGCCCTGCACGAGCTCGAGTCCAAGGTCATGGATCACCTCTGGGATCTCGGAGAGGCGCCCGTACGCGACGTCCTGGAGCGAATCAACGCGGGCGCCCGCAAGCCTCTCGCCTACACCACCGTGATGACGATCCTGCAGAGGCTGGACCGCAAGGGGGTCGTGACGCGCCGGCGGGAGGGCAAGATGCACGTGTACTCCCCCATGTGGTCGCGCGAGGTGTACCAGGAGGCTCGCGCGCGAGCGGAGGTCGACGACCTGGTCGAGCGTTTCGGCGAGGCCGCGCTCGTCCACTTCACCCGCCAGATGCAGGGCCTTGACCGCAACCGCCTCGCACAGCTACGGCGCCTCGCCCGCCGTGCGTAGCGCAGGACGGCTCTTCCGCTTCCAGGTGGCGCTCGGCGCGCTCGGCACGCTCGTCGTCGCCTATGCGGTGGTTGGGGTCGCGCGCGCGACGGCAGTCGGCGCACCGAGCGTGGGCGATCTCCTGCACGCATGCTGGGCGGTCGTTCCCGCCGGGAGGACGCTCCCCTCGTTCGCGGTGGTCGCGTTGGCCGCGCTCAGCGCGACGAGCGTGGTCCGCGGCGGCGCGTCGGCCTTTCGCCGCATTCGGGCCCAGCGACGGCTCGTCCGGGCGCTGCCGCCGTGCGCGCCAGCGACCATCGAGGGGACCGCCGTGCGCGTTTTCCGCGGTGACCGGCCGCGAGCGTTCTGCGCCGGGCTCGCGCGACCGCGGATCTTCGTCTCGACAGGTGCCTGGCGGCTGCTGTCTCGCGACGAGCTGGCGGCGGTCGTCGCCCACGAGCGCTATCACGCGCGGCGTCGCGACCCGGCCCGGCTGCTGGTGATCAGGGTGTTGCGCGACGCGCTCTTCTTCCTGCCCGTACTGCGCGACGCGGAACGACGCTACGCCGCGCTCGTTGAGGTCGCCGCCGACGAGGCCGCCGTTCGCAGCGCGGGCGCCGAGCCCTTGGCCTCGGCGCTGCTGCACTTCGGTGAGCAGCCGGGCGGAGCGGTCGGCATCGCCGCCGAGCGCGTGGACCACCTCCTCGGGGAGCCGCCGAAATGGCGCCTGCGCGTCTCGCTGATCGTCACCGCCGCCCTGGCGCTTCTCGGTGTCGTTGCCCTCAGCGCGACCGCGCCCGCGGGAGGGGTAAGCGCGCCGCTTCTCGCCATGCAGATCTGCCGCGTCGGCATGATCGTCGCGCCGGTCATCGCGCTCGGGATGATCGTTCGCCGCATTCTGGCCGCCTCCGCCCGGCGCTGAGCGGCCCTTTATCTACGACAAAAGTCGTAGTCCAAGATCCGGCCCGTGCGCCGTCGTGCCATCGTCTCCTTCGCCGTCCTCGGCGCGGTCGTCGCGGCCGGGGCGGGATGCGGCGGCGGCGACAACAAGGCCGCGTCGACGCGCAAGCAGCGGTCGTCGAGGGCCACCTCGACGATCCCTGCCGATGCATCGCTGGAACAGCGAATCGCGATCGCCGAGCGGCCGCGCCGCGGCGATTTCCCCCCTGTGCGCGGTCGCACGCTCGGCGACCTCGCCGCGAGCGTGAGCGCCAGCGGGCAGCTGGGACTGGCCAGCTCGACGCTCTTGCCGCGCACCGAGCGGGTGGCCTTCGGGGTGCTCGGTCCGGACAAGCACTTCCTGTACGGGCCGACGGCGCTCTACGTGACCTCGCGCTCGGGTGCGCCGGCCCAGGGGCCGTTTCTCGCTCCGGCGGATTCCACCGTGGCGCGCGCGCCGTTTCTTTCGAAGACCTCCGCGGCGGACACCGCCGACATCAAGGCGATCTACGAGACCCAGATCCCCTTCCGGCGCCCCGGCCAGTACGGCGTGTTGGCCGTGACGAAGGTCACATCCGGCCGCCTGGTCGGCGCGACCGGCACGCTCGACGTCGGCGAGCGCCCGCCCCGCATCAGCACCGACACGATCGCCTCGGCGGGCGGCGACCTCAAGAAGATCGACACGCGCGTTCCGCCCGACGACATGCACAAGGTCAACTTCAAGGACGTCATCGGCCGGCGGCCCGTCGCGCTGCTCTTCGCCACCCCCGCGCTGTGCCAGTCGCGCACCTGCGGGCCGGTGACCGACCTCACGCTGCAGGTCAAGAGCCAGTACGGCAAGCGGATGACCTTCATCCATGAAGAGATCTACGTCAAGAACAACCCCGACAAGGGCCTGCGGCCGCAGCTCCACGCCTTCCATCTCGAGACGGAGCCCTGGCTGTTTACCTTCGACCGCCATGGCCGCGTGGCCGCGCGCCTCGAGGGCTCGTTCGGGATCAGCGCGATCCGGCGCGCAGTCCAGGCCGCGCTCAAGCCCGGCGCCTGAACCGCCGATGCTGTCCTCGCGGTACGATCGAACTGCGATCGCCGTCGTACATGCGACCTGAGATCCGGAGCGTCCCCCTCCATGGCTGATGCCCCCGGCATCGGGCTGGCCTTCGCCGCCGGCACCATCTCGTTCCTGTCACCGTGCTGCCTGCCGCTGGTGCCCGGCTACCTCGCCACGGTCTCGGGCATGGACCTCCACGACGAACGCCGGCGCGTCGACCCCCGGGTCCTGGGCCGCAGCCTGCTGTTCGTCGGGACGTTCTCGCTGCTGTTCGTCCTTCTCGGGCTCGGCGCCACCGCCGCCGGCTCGTTCCTGTTCGACAACCAGCCGACGCTCAACAAGGTCGCGGGAATCGCGATCCTCGCCATGGGTGTCCTGTTCATCGGGTCGGTCTTCGTCACCTCGCTCAACCGCGAATGGCGACCCGAGTCGCTGGCCAGCCGCGCCGGGCGTGGCGGGCCGATCGTCGCCGGCGCGGCGTTCGCCATCGCCTGGACGCCGTGCGTGGGGCCCACGCTGGGGGCGATCCTCGGGCTGGCGTCGACGCAGCAGGGAACCGGTCAGGGCGCGCTGCTGCTGGCCGTCTACTCAGCGGGCCTGGGGTTGCCCTTCCTCGCCTCCGCGGTGGCGTTCAACGCGACGACCCGCGCCTTCGCGGTGGTCAAGCGTCACTACGCCGCGATCCAGCTCGGCGCCGGCGTGGTTCTTCTCGGCATGGGCGTCCTCGTGCTCACCGGGGAGCTGTTCCGCCTCAACATCGAGGTCCAGCAGTTCCTCGATCAGTACGGGCTGAACCTCTTCAAGAGCGTCTGACGCACTGACCGCCTGCGACGCGCGGCGTACTACAGTGGTCGCAGGTGCGCCGTCGCCTCGCTCCTCTGCTCGTCGCCGCGGCGGTACTCGGGCCCGCGGCGCCGGCGGGCGCGCACTCGGCCTTCCTGGGCTCGGTCCCGGAGCCGGGCCAGCGCCTGGAGCGCACGCCCGCCGCGATCCGACTGAGCTTCACCGAGCCGCTGGTCCGCCGGCTGTCCAAGGCCCGGCTGATCGCGGTGGCCGGCGGACGACACGTGGCCGCCAGCCTGCACGAGGTCGGCACCCGCCGACTCGAGCTGCGGCCCGAGCGCGACCTCGCGCGGGGCGCCTACCGCGTCGAGTGGCGCACCGTCTCCACCGAGGACGGACATGCGCTGGAGGGCTCGTTCTCCTTCGGCGTCCGCACGGCGGCCGTCGGAGGAGCGCACGACGTCGAGCAGAGCCCGCTCGCCCGGGGCGGCATCCTCCGCGTCGCAGCACGCCTCGGCTTCTACGCGGCGCTGCTGCTGTTCGCGGGCGCGCTCTTCCTGCAGGCCCTGCTGCCCGCCCGCGCGGGTCTGTGGATCGTGCCGACGAGCATGCGCCCAGAGCTCGGCACGGAAGGACGCGAGCGGCTCCTCGAGCGCTACGCCGCTGTCGTCCGAGACGCCGGAATCGCCGCGATCGGCCTCGGCGCCGCCGTCGCGCTGCTCGACGCGCTCGACGCCGCCGGCGGATTCTCGCCGCCCGACATGAGCGAGTACCTGCTCGCCAGCGCGGCCGGCCGGGCTCGCGTCACGGTCGTCGCGCTGCTCCTCGCGGCGGCCCTCGCCGCCCGCCGCGTGCGCCGCGCGCCGGCGGTGGGCGCCGCCGGCGCGCTCGCCGCCGTGGCGCTCTCAGGCCACGCCAACTCGGCCTCGCCGCGCACCCTGGCGCTGCTGACCGACTGGGTCCATCTCATGGGTGCCGCGACGTGGGCGGGGGGCATCGCGCTGATCGTCGCCGTTTGGGGACCCGCGCTGCGCACGCTCGAGCGCGGCGCTCGGCTCGCCGTGATGCGCCGCGTCCTCGAGCGCTTCGGCGCGGTGGCCCTGCCTTCCTTCGCGCTGCTCGTCGCCAGCGGGACGGTCAACGCCGTCATCGAACTCGGCACCCCCTCCGCGCTTCTGGACAGCTCCTACGGAGGCGTGCTCCTGGTCAAGGTCTCGCTCGTCGCGATCATCGCCGCGATCAGCTTCCAGCACGCCTTTCGCCTGCGCCCTCGCCTCCTCGCAGTCAGCGCCCCCATCGCCGAAGCCGCCGAGCAGCGCCACTGGCTCTTCGTGCGCTCCGAGCGCGTACTCGTCGTCGCCGTCGCCGGCCTCGCCGCCCTGCTCGTCGCCTTCCCGCTGCCGCCGCGCCAGCTGGCCGACAGCGACGAGGCGCGAGCCGCCGTACCGGCGTG
>VAWY01000177.1 GCA_005888335.1 Actinomycetota bacterium | reverse complement strand
CGCTCTCCGCGGCTCCGTGAGCTCGACGCCGCGGTTCCGCGGAACCGCGTTTGCAACAAAAGTGTGAAAAAGGGCGGCTTCTCGCCGGTTGGCGTCCGAAGCCCATGCTGCGCTCGCTCGTCCTACGCGCAAGACGCGGAATTCAAGCGGCGCCGCATCCCAGCTGCCGTTTCACCTACTGGTAAGTGCCAGGTGGACGCTGACCAACAGCCCGGGCTCCGATTTCACGCCGGCCTGGTCTGCGGACGGCCGAAGGATCGCGTTCACCTCGCACCGTCAGGGCAACTGGGACGTCTATGCGATCAACTCCGACGGAACCTCGCTGCAGCGCCTGACCAGCGACCCTGGCTTCGACGGGTTCCCCGACTGGGCGCGCGGGCAGTAGAGGCCGCTGCGCGCCAGCCCGCCCATCCCATTGCGGGTGGGGCGGGCTGGCCGGACGACGATCCTCCTAGTGGTGGTGCTCCACCAGCTCGCGCAGCTGGCGGTACTCGTCCACGGTCAGCGGGCGGCCGCCGATGGTTGACAGCGCCGGGTCGCCGGCGAGGTACTTCTCCTCGTTGCGCCGCCACACCTTGAGGTAGCGGTAGAACGGCACGGCGGGGTGCAGGTGGTGCACCAGGTGGTAGTTCTGGTACAGGAGCGCCGGCGACAGCAGGCGCTCCGCGCCCACGCGGTTGCGGGTGGTCTTCAGCCGGTCCTCGCTGGGCTTGTGGTGCAGCCCGTGGTGGGGCAGGTAGTCGAACGCGAAGCCCAGGAAGAGCACGGCGAGGCGGCAGGGCAGGTAGTAGAGCGCGAGGATCTCGAACCCGTACCCGGTCGCCACCGCGGCCGCGGTGATCGCGCCGACGATCGCCCACTGCGTGAGCAATTCGATCTTCTCCGCCCGCGGCCGCGACTTCAGCTTGGGCAGGTAGAAGACCATGTAGTAGAGGTCGATCGTCAGGAAGCGCAGCGGGCGCTGCCACTTCGGCCCGCGCATGGTGTAGCCGTCGGGGTCGCGGCCGTCGTGGTGGTTGGTGAACCGGTGGTGCTGCATGTGGATGAAGCGCCACACCGGGAACGCGGCGTGGGGGGCGAAGAACGCCGTCGAGATCCGGCCGATCCAGGTGTTGAGCCGGCGATCGCTCGACGTGGAGTGGTGGCTGGCGTCGTGCGCGACGGTGAACAGCAGGTACGACGCGATCGCGCTGACGAGCGCCGACACCCACCACGGCCAGACGTCCGCCAGCAGCGCGGCGGCGGAGCCGCCCCACAGGGCAAGCCCGCCCACCATCAGCGCCACCGTCGGCCACGCCACGGCGGGCACTGGCTCCTGCGGATTTGGAATGCGGGTGACGCCCTTGAGGACGGGTGTTTCGGCGGTTGCGGACATTCAAACTCCTCCGTTGACGACTGTGCGCACATGATTCGCGGTTTCGAGCGGCCTAGAAAGGGACGCTCTGCCCGCCGCCATGTGCGTATCGCACATCAATCATGCGCCAGGACGGCCTCGGGGACCGTCTCTGCTAGGAGCAGCGCGGCGTAGAGGTCGGCAGCGCCCTCTGCGACCGGCCGGCCCAGCAGTTCCTCGGCGCGGTGCAGCCGCTGGAGCACGGTGTTGCGGTGCACGCCGAGCTCGCGGGCCGCTGCCGCCAGCCCGCCGCTCGGGGCGATCACGGCCAGCAGCGCCGCGCGCAAGCGGGCGGCGGAATCGTCGCGCGCGGCGAGCGGCCCGAGCTGCGCCTCGACGAAGGCGCGCGCGGCGGGAAGGTCGCGCGAGAGGAGATCGACGACCGCGACGTCGGGGTACCAGGTGAGCGTGGGCGGCTGCCGGCCGGCCAGCTCGACGACGTGCCGCGCCCGGTCGGCCTGCTGCCGGCTGGCGCGAAAGCCGTCGAGCCCGTGCCCGAGGGCGCCGAAGGCCACGTGGACGTCGGGCGCCACGGTCGCTGCGCGTCGCGCCAGCCCGCCGGAGTGGCCTTGCACGGCCCCGCCAAGCTCGCCGCGAACCAGCCCGCCGCGCCCGCCTCCCGCCGGCCCGCCGGAGTCGGCGGAGCCGGCGTCCCGGGGGATCACCCAGCACGCGACGGCGTCCGCCCCCTCCGGCAGGAGCAGCGGTCGCCGCGCGCCGAGCTCCTGCGCGACCGCCGCGGCCGCCCGCTCGAGCATGGCGTGCTCGCCCGCCGTCCAGCACACGAACGCGAGCTGCGGTGCCGACAGCGGGTGCCCGAGCGTCCGCTCAGCCGTGGCGGCGTCGACCGGTTCCCCGGCCAGCACCGCGCGCACGACGTCGGCCCGCAGGGCCGCCGCGCGCCGCTGGCGCCGCTCGCGCTCGGCGATCAGCTCTGCGCTCACACGCGCCGACACCGCGTCGATGTAGGCGAAGATGAACGCGCTGACCTCGCTCAGCGCGGTCATGAGCCGGTCGCGATCCGCAACCGCCTCGACGAGCCCCGCGCTCAGGCGCTCCCAGAAGAACGCATGTCCCAGGCGGTAGAACCGCAGCGTCGCGTCGATGCTCGCGCCGCGCGCCGCCATCTGCCTGGCGTGCTCGAGGGCGGCGACCGGCGCCTCCGTCGCCGACGCGGGGATGCCGTGGCGGATCATCGACAGGACGGCCTCGACGTTCGACGAGCAGGAGGCGAGCGTGAGCCCCGCAATCTCGTCGTCGGCCCGCGCCTCCGGGATCCGCGCAGCGAGGAACGCGTACATCTCCGCCGCGAGCGTGTCGAGCTGGCGCGCCCACTCGGTGGCGAGCTCGCGCACCTCCGGGAGCGTGACCTCGATGCGGTCCTGCGGTGCCGTCACGTGCCCAGCCTTGCACCGCCGGGCAACGCCGCGGGAGTCGGGCGCTACGGCCGCGCCGTCGCGGTTCCGTCCAGCCGGCGCATCTCCACGCGCGCGTCGTACGTCGACGACCCGGCGCCGCGGTAGACGCCCTCCCCCAAACGCATCTAAGAGAGCAATCTCAGCCTGAGAACGCTCTCCGAGATGCGTTTGGGGGACCCGTCTAAGCGATAGTGGCGCCGGACGCGGCCCGTTGCAGTCGTCATCTCCGCACTGAGTTCTGACGCGGGCCCGGCTGAGCTCAGTTCGTCGGTCGCGGTCTGTAGCGCATCCCCGTCCACTGGCCGGGCTGCGCTCCGCAACGCGATCATCGCTGCGGCGCTCGATCAGCCGGGGCGATCGTGCCGTACAGCGTCGACATCCAAATGGTGTAGAGGACCTCGACGACCAGTTTCGGGTCGGTCTGCGGCGTGCGGCCGAGGGCTTCGGAGATGTAGCGCTCCTCCATCCAGATGAGAGCGCGGGCGGTCTCGTCCACGTCGACGAGGTCTCCGATGCGTCCAACGGCCTGCTCTTCTCGGATGTGCCGGGCCGTTGCGGCGATGAAGTCCTCGACGAGCCCGCGGTATGCCTGCTCGACCTGCTCGTCGGCGCCAGAGGCGTCGGCGAGCGCACGCAGCACTGGTCCGTGCTCGACGTAGACGGTCACGAGCCCCTCGAGCGCGGCCCGCGCGTCGTCGTAGGGGTCGTCGCCACGGAACCAGACGTCGGACATCTCGAACAGCTCGCGGCGGATCTCCTCGATGAGGCGCAGCACGAGGTCGTGGCGGTCGCGGAAGTGCACGTAGAACGCCGGCCGCTTGAGCCCGGTGCGGCTCATGATCGCGTCAACGCTGACGTCGCGAAGGCGCCGCTCGCGCAAGAGCTGTTCTGCGGCCTCGAGGATCTCGCGCTCCGACACCTTCGGGTCGTGCTTGGGACGGCGACGACTGGTGGGCTTGCTCTGGGTGGCCACGCGTCCAATGTAGCTCATCAGAACGACAATTACACAGCGTCATTGACACGAAGTAATTGTCGGCGTACTCTGCTCTGCCATGACGAGAGGACGAGTTGAGGCTGGCAGCCGGACGGGCGGCGGCGTCTCACGGCGCGAAGCCCTGACCGCCGGCGGCGGCGCGGCCGCAGGCGTCGTGCTCGGACGGGTCGCCCCCGCAGCGGCGGCCGACAACCCGAATTGGAAGCGCGTCAAGCGCGCGGACGTCGTCGTCGTCGGCGCCGGGATCTCCGGCCTGACCGCGGCGCGCCGCCTCACCCAGGCCGGCGTCAAGTCGGTCGTCGTGCTCGAGGCCGATGAGCGCGTCGGCGGCCGGACCCTGAACCTGGACGTCGCCCCCGGCGTCATCACCGAAGGCGGCGGCGAGTGGGTCGGGCCCGGGCAGGACAACGTCCTCAAGCTCATCAAGGAGCTCGGCCTCTCGACGTTCAAGACCTACATCGACGGTAAGACCGTCTACCACTACAAGGGGAAGCGCTCGACGTTCGCCGGGACGGTCCCGCCGATGGGAGCTACGGCGCTCGTGGACTACACGCAGATGGAGACGGTCCTCGAGCAGATGGCCGCGACCGTCCCGCCGGCGGCGCCGTGGACCGCCCCGAACGCCGTCGAGTGGGACGGCACGACGTTCGGTGCCTGGCTCGACGGGCACTCGATCGACGCCGAGGCCAAGTGGCTGTTCACGATGGCGTTCACGATCGAGTTCGGCGAGGACCCGCACGAGACGTCGCTGTTGCGGGTGCTCCACGCGATCGGGTCGTCCGGCGGGATCGAGCACATGATCAGCGTCACGGGCGGCGCTCAGGAGCAACGGGTCGTCGGCGGCTCGCAACAGATCGCGCTGACGATGGCCAAGCAGCTCGGGCGCCGCGTCATCCTCGGGTCGCCGGTCTCGACGATCCAGCAGCGCGCAAGCGACGTCCTCGTCGCCTCCAAGCGCGTCACGGTGCGCTGCAAGCGGGTGATCATCGCGATGAGCCCGGGCGACGCGGACCGCATTCGCTTCACGCCCGGTCTTCCTGCGCGCCGCCAGACGCTGCAGCGCAAGTGGAAAAACGGCACCGAGAGCAAGCTGTTCCTCGTCTACGACAAGCCGTTCTGGCGCACGGACGGGCTCAACGGACAAGGCTACAGCGACATCTCGATCGCGCCGTACGTCTCCGACAACTCGCCTCCGGACGCCAGCGTCGGGATCCTCGTCACGTTCATGGGGACCGCCGGCTCCGGGCCGGGGCTCACGTGGAGCGACGAGCTGCTCAACGACCCGAACGCGCGCAAGGCCGCGTTCATCGATGCGGCGGTGAAGCTGTTCGGGCCCAAGGCGGCCAACCGGACCGCGTACCTCGAGAAGGACTGGTCTGACGAGCCGTGGATCAAGGGCTGTGTCAGCTCGCGTCCGGCGGGCCTCATGACCCGCTACGGCAACGCGTCGCGCGAGGTGTGCGGGCGCATCCACTGGGCGGGCACGGAGACGGGGGTCTTGCTGGAGGGCTACATGGACGGAGCCGTGAGCGCCGGTGAGCGTGCTGCGAAGGAAGTCGTCGACGCGCTCTGACAACGAACACCACCACCACAACGGAGAGAAACACTCATGAGCAAGAAGGTTGTCTTCATCGGCGCCGCCGGGGAGATGTGTCAGGTCGCCGTCCGGCGCTTTGCAAACGCAGACCCCGACGCACAGCTCGTCCTCTGCGACATCCGCCCAGAGCTCCTCGCCGACCTCGTCAGGGACGTCTCGGGTGCGCGCGCGACCGCGCAGAAGCTCGACCTCTACGACGCGGCCGGCCTGCGCGCGGTCGTCGACGGCGCGGACCTCGTCGTCCTCGGCGCCGGGCCCTACACGCGCACGTCGGCGCCCGTGATCGAGGCCTGCATCGCGGCCGAGGTCCCCTACCTCGATTTCGACGACGACGTCGAGAGCACCGAGCACGCGCTGTCGCAGTTCGACAAGCTCGCGGCAGCCGGCATCCCGGCCTACATCGGCTGTGGCGCGTCGCCGGGCATGTCCAACGTCCTGGCGGTCGACGCCGTCCAGGAGCTCGACACCGTCGAGAACATCGACCTCGCCTGGGTCGTCGGCGACGAGCGCCCCGGCATCGGCCGCGCTGTGCTCGAGCACTTCATCCACATCTGCGCCGGCGACTGCGTCACGTGGGAAGGCGGCAAGCGCGTCGTCCACGAGTCGTTCGTCGAGACCGGCTCGGCGCCGATGGGCGGTGGCCTGGGGGAGACGCTGATGCTGGAGACCGCGCACCCCGAGGCGGTGACGATGCCGCGCAAGTGGCCCGCGGCGCAGCGCATCCGCGTCATCGGCGGCCTTGACCCGGCGCCGTTCAACGGCCTGGGCCGCGGCGTCGGCCTTGCCGTGCACGAGGGCCGGATGACGATGAAGGAGGGCATCGACTTCCTCGAGGCGCTGCTCTACCAGCGCATCGGCAAGCTCAAGGGCTATAGGGCGATGGTCAGCGGCATGCGCGGCCAGGTCAAGAGCGGGCAGACGACGTGGGGCGCGGTTTGGCAGTTCATCGGTACGTCCCTGATCCGCAAGACCTACCCCTACAAGGGTGGTCTGCTCGCCCGGGTCTACGGCACGAAGGACGGCAAGCCGGCGGTCGCGATCCGGCGCACGCCGAGCGCCGGCCCGGGGTCGAGTCTGATGGTCGACATGGGCGACGTGACGGGCGCTGCCTGCGCGGCGTTCATGTTGATGGCGCTTGACGAGGCCGGTACCCGCGCGGGCGTGTTCGCACCCGAGGACTGGGCCGAGCCCCAGGCGTTCTACGCCGCGCTCGTGCGCACCGGCTCGCGCGCCGACGACATCGTCGAGTCGGTCAACGGGGCCTCCCCGGCGCCGGCGCGCCCGCTGGCAGTCGCCCGGTCATGAGCCTGCGGCATTTCCGCGTGGCGCTGATCGGCGCCGGCTTCGGCGGACTTGCCGCCGCCCTCGCCCTCAAGGGCGAGGGCGTGGAGGACTTCGTCATCCTCGAGCGGGCCGACGACGTCGGCGGTGTCTGGCGCGACAACACCTACCCCGGTCTCGCCTGTGACGTCCCGTCGCACTCTTACGCGCTGGCGGCCGCGCCGAACCCGGACTGGCAGCACACGTTCGGGCGCGGCGAGGAGATCTGGGAGTACACGCGCAAGGTCGCCGACGAGGCGGGCATTCGGCCGCACGTCCGCTTCGGCGAGGAGCTGCTGGACGCCTCGTGGGACGACGATGCGCACCGCTGGTCGATCACGTCGACCGGCTGGCAGATCACCGCGGACATCCTCGTCGACTGCACCGGCGGTCTCGCCGAGCCGTCGATCCCCGAGCTGCCGGGCCTGGAGACGTTCCACGGCACGATCTTCCACTCCGCGCGCTGGGATCACGACCACGAGCTCGGCGGCAAGCGCGTGGCCGTCGTGGGCACCGGTGCCTCGGCGATCCAGTTCGTGCCCGAGATCCAGCCGACGGTCGGCAAGATGATCGTCTTCCAGCGCACGCCGGCCTGGGTCGTCCGCCGCAGCGACCGGCCCGTGACCGGGATCGAGCGCTGGTTGTACCGGACGTTCCCGGCCCTCCAGCAACTGCAGCGCAAGGTGCAGTTCGCGATCCGTGAACGGCTGCTGTACCCGGTGATCCTCCGCCGTCCGGCCTGGCGGGTCGTCATGCAGACGCTCGGCCGGATCCACCTGCGCCAGTGCGTCCGCGACCCGCAGCTGCGAGCGAAGCTGGAGCCGAACTTTGAGATCGGTTGCAAGCGGATCCTCATCTCTAATGACTGGTACAAGGCGCTGGACAAGCCCAACGTCGACGTCGTCGCCGGAGGCGTGCGTGAGGTGCGCGAGCACGCTGTTGTCGGCGCCGACGGGTCCGAACACGCGGTCGACACGATCATCTTCGGCACCGGCTTCGAGGTCGCGGCGCCGCCGACGATCCACCGCATCCGCGGGCGCGACGGACGCTCGCTGGGCGAGGTGTGGCACGGCGCGCCGCGCCACTACCGGGCGGTGTCGATTGCCGGCTTCCCGAACCTCTTCCGCCTCGGCGGCGCCGGGTGCGGCGTCGGCCACGCTTCGATGATCTACCAGATCGAGTCTCAGGCCTCCTACGTCCTCGATGCGCTGCGGACGATGGCCGCGCGCGGGGCGACGAGCGTCGAGGTCACCGAGGCCGCGCAGGACGCGTATCTGCGTCAGCTGGCCGCCGACCTCGCGGGCACCGTGTGGATGGCCGGTGGCTGCCAGAGCTGGTATCAGGACGCCAACGGCCAGGCGACGACGATGTGGCCCGGGACGGTGGCGGCATACCGACGGCTCCTGAGCCGCTTCGAGCCCGCCGACCACGAGCTGCGCACGCGCGTCGGCGCGGTGGCCTGACGATGCAGGAGATCCTGTTCGCCTCGGGCGGCGCCCCGTGCGCCGCCTGGCACCTGCCGGCGCGCTCGCGCGTCATGACCACCCCGGCGGGGCGTCCCTGCGTCGTCATGGGCAACGGCTTCGGCGGCACCCGCGACAGCGGGATGGTCGCCTTCGCCGGGCCCTTCGCCGCCGCCGGATGCGACGTCCTGATCTTCGACTACCGCGGCTTCGGCGCATCAGGGGGCACGCCACGCCAGGACATCTCGTTCCGCCGCCAGCGCCGCGACTACCACGCGGCGATCGCCGCCGCACGTGCCCTTCCGGGCATCGACCCCGAGCGCATCGTGCTGTGGGGGACGTCGTACTCAGCCGGGCACGTCGTCGCGGTCGCGGCAAAGGACCGGCGCATCGCCGCCGTCATCTCGACGAACCCCGCGCTAGACGGTCTCGTCGCGCTGAAGTCGATCGCCGCGTACGCCGGGCCGCTGGCGCTCGTCAAGGCGACCGGCCACGGTCTCAAGGACGCCTCCCGCGCGCTGCGCGGGCGACCCGGCCACCACGTGCCGATCGTCGGTCCGCCGGGCTCCAGCGCGCTCATGAGCGCTCCCGGCGCCGAGGAGGCCTATCTCGCGCTCGTCGGGCCGACGTGGCGCAACGAGGTCCTCGCCCGGACGGCGCTCGAGGCGGCGCAGAACCGCCCGGCGCTGAAGGCCGGCCGCGTCGTGTGCCCGTGGCTCGTCCAGGTCGGCACGCAGGACACGATCGCGCCGCCGGAGGTCCAGCGCCGGGCCGCCGCGAAGGCCCCGCGCGCCGAGGTGCGCGACTACCCACTGGACCACTTTGGCTTCTACGAGGGCGCGGGCTACCGCCAGGCGGTCGCCGACCAGGTGGCGTTCCTGCGCCGTCACTTCGCGGCACCGGCCCCCACCGCCCCATCCACCAGCCCGCCCCAGACATCGAGGAGATCTCCCATCTACGACTACGTCATCGTCGGAGCCGGATCGGCCGGCTGCGTACTCGCCAGCCGCCTCTCGGAGGACCCCACGGTCAAGGTCGCCCTCATCGAGGCCGGCGGCGCTGATGACGCCGAGCAGATCCACGTCCCGGTCGCGTTCGGGCAGCTGTTCAAGGGCCGTTACGACTGGGACTTCTCGACCGACCCCGAGCCCGGCCTCGACGGCCGCCACGCGTACCTGCCGCGCGCCAAGGCGCTCGGCGGCTGCAGCTCGATCAACGCGATGATCTACATCCGCGGTCACCGCGCCGATTTCGACGAGTGGGCGTCGGGCGGCGCGAGCGGGTGGGCGTACGACGAGGTCCTTGAGTACTTCAAGCGCAGCGAGGACAACGAGCGCGGCGCCGACGAGTTCCACGGCATCGGCGGCCCGCTGGCGGTCTCCGAGAGCCGTTCCAACCACCCTCTCGCCGACGCCTTCGTGCAGGCGACCGCCCAGGCCGGCCTGACGCAGAACGCCGACTTCAACGGCGCCGAGCAGGACGGATTCGGGCGCTACCAGCTCACCCAGCGCGGCGGCATGCGCTGCAGCACGTCGGTCGCCTTCCTGCATCCCGCGATGGACCGGCCGAACCTCACCGTGCTCACCGACGCGATGACGAGGCGGGTGCTGTTTCACGGCGAGCGCGCGACCGGGGTCGAGATCCAGCGCGGCGGCCAGGTCGAGGAGATCCGCGCCGAGCGCGAGGTCGTCCTCACCGCCGGTGCCTACCAGTCGCCGCAGCTGCTCATGCTCTCAGGGATCGGTCCCGCCGCCGACCTGACCGCGCACCAGATCAGCGTCATCGAGGACCTTCCCGTCGGTCACGGCCTGCAGGACCACCTCATGGCGCTGGTCAACTGGCGCACCGACCGCGAGTCGCTGATGACCGCGGCGACGCTCGAGAACGTCGCGCTGCTCGAGGGCGAGGGGCGTGGCCCGCTCACGTCCAACCTCGGCGAGACCGGCGGCTTCATCCGCACGCGCGAGGGCCTCGAGGCGCCCGACGTTCAGTTCCACGCCGCCCCGGTCCTCTTCTACGACGAGGGCCTCGGCGTGCCGACCGAGCATGGCTACGCGTTCGGCCCGTGCGTGGTGAAGCCCTCGAGCCGCGGCCAGGTCTCGTTGCGGACGGCGATGCCCGACAGCAAGCCGCGCATCGTCCACAACTACCTCGCGACCGAGGAGGACCGCCAGAGCATCCTGGCGGGCATGCGCCTCGCGATGGAGATCGCCGGCCAGCCGGCGCTGCAGGCGATCACGACGGGGCCGTTCGTCGCGCCAGCGTCGCACTACGACGAGGACCTCATGGCGTTCGTGCGCAAGTGCGCGCAGACGCTCTACCACCCGACATCGACGTGCGCGATCGGCTCGGTCGTCGACGCCGAGCTCAAGGTCGTCGGCGTCGAAGGCCTGCGCGTCGCCGACGCGTCGGTGATGCCGTCGATCGTGCGCGGCAACACCAACGCGGCGACGATCATGATCGCCGAGAAGGCCGCGGACCTCATCAAGACGGGCGCGCGCGCGACGAGCGGGGCCGCGGTATGACCGCTACGATCGGGCCCGGTTGGGCCACGTTTGGTCCCACGAATGACCCCACGGTGAACCGGTCGGTGAGCGCGCTGGCCGGGAAGGCCAGACGCGCGTCGCGGGCACGGGCATGTACTACAGAAGCGGGGGAGCCGCAGGCTTCTGAAGCACCGGTGAGAGAAACGCATGCTGCCCCCGCTTTCCGCGCAATCCAGGACGGTCGCAGACGCACTCAGATCTTTGTTCTGTTCGAAGAAGCGGGAGCGATGCTCGCCGGGCTCAGCCTCGCTGACACTGGTTTGCGGCTAGCCTGCCTGGATGCCGTTGACCGCACTGACGTCCGCGGAAATCTCGCTTCCCGGCACCCCGGACGCGCTACGAGTCCGTGAGAGGATCGCGGCGCTCGCCGACACCGTCGATGTCGTCGGGCTGACGGACAACCATGCAGGGCAGCCGCGGATGTCGCCTCTGGCGGCAGTCGCCTTGGCGCGCGAACAGGGCGTCGAGACGATCGTTCACGTCTCATGTCGCGACCGCAACCGACTAGCGCTGCAATCACAGGTTGTCGGCGCGGCAGCACTCGGTTCGGAAGGGGTCCTCTGCCTCTACGGCGACCAAGTCGAGGGCGTCCCGCACGTGCATGACCTCACGACAACGTCGCTCATAGCCGAGGTCAAGCGGTGGGCAGCCCCACACGAACTGGCCATCGGCGCTGTGGTCAACCCCTTTGCGGAGGACCTCAACCGTGAGATCCGACTGCTCGAACGCAAGTGCGCTGCAGGAGCCGAATTCGTTCAGTCGCAGATGATCTTCGACCTCGAGACGCTCCGCGAATTCCTCGACCGAACCAAAGACCTCCTGGCCGATATCCGCTTCTATGCGAGCGTCGCGCTGCTCCGAAACCAGCGGATGGCCGACCGCGCGCGGCGCTTGCCAGGGTGTCTGCTCCCAGAGGCGATCTACCGGCAAATCAGCACGGGCGGCGGGCTCGAGCTCGCCACAGAACTCGCGACGGAACTCGCCACGATCTCGGGAGTCGACGCCCTCCACATCTATCCGCTAGGCGCGGAGGTCGCCACACGAGAAGTGGCTGCCACCTTCCGCGGCGCGCGTGGAGTCGCAGCCCATCGGCGCTGACGCTTGCGCCTCGCGTCGGCGTCGGGCTGAGTACCGCGATCACAGCTAGGCAGGTCTCGCTGGTAAAGATCCGGGCGACCTGCATTTCGCCAGAAGCAGGAGCGAGCGCCAGGCTTCCCGTAGTGAGGAGAACCAGCGCGCTCGGTGGACGATCGCGAGAGTGCTGGATTGCGCGACGAGCAGCATCCACGCGCCGATGGAGCAGCCTGGTCGAACGCGACTCCTCGCGCCGGGGATCAGAGTCGCCACTCAGTCGCAAGCGCGCCGATGAGGTCGTCCTGGCGCCGCGCCAAGGTGCTCGGGGTCCATTCCGGTTCCGCGATTACCTGCGTTGTCAGAGCGAACGTAGCGACGCCGTTACCAGAGGTGAAGTATTCGCTCTTCTTCCGGTCGAACTCGTAGTTCTGGGCCGCCGAGTTGCGTGATCGATTCAGCAAGACCAGGTTCGCAAGTCGATGGGTCCAGTATGCGCGCTCGTCGTCTGAGAAGTCGGCGAGCCAATGCGAGTCCGGCGCAGGCGTCTGCGGAAGTACGTGCTCGATGGTGATGATCTTGCGGTCGTAGACGACTCCGGGGTTGTTTGCTAGGACCTCGTCCAGTCGCAGGAGCACGAACTTCCTGACGGCGTTTACCTGGTAGACCTCGCCTTGCAGCCGACTCAACGTCTCCGCTTTCTCGTCCGCCGGCAGCTCAAGGGCGTCCGCCTCAAGGCCGTCTCCGTTCTCGAGCGCTCGAAGCACCGCGGCATATCGCGTAGCCCGCGGCGTCGCGTATGCGCGACGGATGAGCATGCTGGCCGCCAACCGCTCGAGCGCCCGCAGAAAGCGTGCGAGCCAGTCTGGGTCGTCGCTTCGCTGATGCAGGGCCCAGAGTGCCGGCGGCCGCCAGTCGTTGTTGTCGACCTGGTGGAGCCGCCGCAGGGACAAGTTCACATCTCGTGCGCCACGTGCGGCGACGTAGTCGCAATCGCGCAAACGCCGGTAAGCGTCCGCGTAGGGCACGAGGACGTGGTCGACGAATGAGGTCGGGGCGTTAGGCAGGTACCGAGCGAGGACCTGCTCGCCGAACTCCTTCAAGAGCTCTTTCCTTGCGCGTTCCTTGGCAAAGATCATGCGGATATGCAGGAACAGGTCGCCGAACCCGTCTCGGCCGAGTTGCTCCTCGGCGTCCTCCCACTTGTCTGCATACGCCGAAGCCTCGCCGTCGCTGGTCTCGCCGATGCGGCCTATGACCAACGACTTGAAGATGTCGGCGGCTGAGAGATCGAGTCCGCGTGCGTTCATCACGCTGAAGATGCGATGAGCGCTGGCAAGGTCGGGCGTACTCACAACGACCAGAAACGTCCGCCTTGCCAGCATCTGGACTAGAGCCAGCCGCTGCTCGGGCGACCATGTGGTGACCCGCGCGCGTAGAGCAGACGCGTTGTCACCGATCGCACGTTGCGCGTCCGTCAACAGCGTCGTGGGATCAACCGTCACGAGCTCGGCCGTGGCGCCGGGCGTTTGCACGCGCTCAGCGAAGAACGTCTGATCTCGGTCTCTGAGTCGCAGACGCGGCTGAGCCTGTAGCCCGCGAAGGATGCTTCCCGGCTCGCGCACCCGTTCGTCGAGTTCACGTTCGAGCTCAGCTTCCCCAGCGAGATCGCGGAGAAGAGCGAACAGGATCGTAAGCGTCGCGAGCCGCTGCTGACCGTCGATCACGTCCGCCCCGGCGGTTTCGGGTTCCTTGACAAGGACCACCGAGCCGAGGAAGTACGGCTCATCCTCAGCCCGTGCCAACGTGTCGACCAGGTCCTCTAGAAGCTGCTCTGCCTGGTCGCGCTGCCAGGCGTACGGTCGCTGGTACTCGGGAATTCGAAACGAGAAGTCGCTGCTGAAGACTTCATGTAGCGGCACCTCATGGGCTTCGATGCGGCGCATCGCCGGGATCTTGGCGCATCGCTTCAGTCTCGGCTTCGTTGCGCGGCCCTACGCGCTGCCCGGCAGTGCTCGTCGCGGCGACCTTGGAAGCCGGTCATATCGACAGATGCCCGGCAGGCGACCAGCTTCGCGCGGTCGCGCTTTGCGCGACGAGCGCGAGCACGTCGCCCGTGGGGCGTCGTAGGCGTGACCGCAACTGTGAGACTCCGAACGTTGCATCAGAGCTCGCGCAGGCGGAGCTTGGACGCGTACTCCTCGAGCCAGGGCGGCACCGGGGCGGGTAGGACTGACGCCCAACGCAGATGCTCGAGGCGCCGCGTCTCTGAGGCCGCAACCAGCTCTCGGAAGCGCTCGACATCCGCCCCGTGGCGTGCGGGAGCGAGGTTGGCGAGGACCGCGTGGCCTGCGCGGCTGCGCTCTGCCAACTCCCAGGCGATCACCCAGTTGCGCACCAGCTCGTAGAAGCCGACGGCCTTGATCTCGTCGGGCGCCGCCGACCACAGCTCGGGCCGGCGCAGGTAGCGGTCGAAGCGGTCGAGGTTCTCGCTCTGGCGGTCGTTGCCGCTGCCGAGCTTGGCCTCGATGACGACGACGAGGTCATCCCACATCACGACCACGTCGGGCTCGGAGCGCCGATCATCCTTCTCCCCGAGATCGCGCGAGATCTGCTCGACGAGCGCGGCTGCGTCGGCGGCCGCCCCGTTCGAGCCCGGCGCCGGCGCGCCCCAGAGCAGGACGCGCGCCGGCTCGCCTCCGGTGAGGTGACCAACACCGAGCGCGACCGCGACTCGGTCGAGCTGGTCGGCCATGGCGAGCGCCCTGATCACCGTCCACGTCGCCGCGTCCTCGGAGTTCGCCGAGCAGAACTTCCAGGCCTTGCCCGGGCGAGCCACGACGTTGATGGACGCCCCAAGAGCGTCGGTCAGCCCGGCGTGGACCTCAACCGGGACGTTGCCAGCCGGAGTCGCGGTGATCTCGATGCGGTCGGCCTCGGAGGTGGCGTTCGAGTAGCCGACCTCGCAGGCGTCGCAACGGAAGACCAGCCGGTCATAGCGGGAGGTCCGCACCCCCAGCTCCAGCGCAGGATCGCCGCGGAGCACCCGGCCACAGCGACGACACGTCATCGTCAGCGGCTCCGACACGTCGCGCATCTCACCACACCTCGAAGCCACCGAAGGTTGCGCATTCGTCGCAGAAGGCTGCGAACCCGTCGACCAGCTCGAGCAGCTCGTCAGGTTCAGGCCGGCTGACCGAGATCGCCCGCCGATCGACGGCGCGAAGGTTGTTCGCGATCCAGCGGCAATCGTCCGGATCGACGAGCGTGCCGTCGTTGAATACCAGAAGGGCCACCGGTGTGCCCCGGTCGGCGTCCGCCACCTCGATCAACAACTCGCGCAGCGCCGCCATCGCCCGGTTGCTCAAGGACAAGCACTCGGCGCGGTCGCCGCCGTCGGCATCGACGGCCTGCAAGCTGAAGCTCATCCGGCGAGACGCCTGAGCTGGGCGAGCGCCATCTGGTTCGGCACGACGATCTCTGCCACCTCCCGGTAGTCGAGCGAACAAGCACCGATCTGACAAGCAGCCCGCGGGAGGTGCTCTCCCCGCACTCCTCGTCGCGCTTCCGCAATGCGCGACGAGCAGAACGGCTCGGTTAGCCTGCCACCCGATGGCGCACCTGCGCGCACGGGAGGGCGGCGAGCGGGTCACCACCGTCGTCGAGCTGTTCTTCGACCTGGTCTACGTGTTCGCCGTGACCCAGCTGTCGCACCTGCTGATCGGCGGGCTGAGCTGGGCCGGCGCGGGCCGCACGGCGTTCCTGCTGCTCGTGGTCTGGTGGGCGTGGATCTACACGACGTGGATGGTCAACTGGTTCGATCCCGGCTCGGCCCCCGTCCGCGTGGTCCTGATCTTCGTCGCGCTCGCCAGCCTGCTGATGGCGTCGGCGCTGCCGGGGGCCTTCGGTCACGACGCGGCGCTGTTCGCCGGCGCCTACGTCGTGCTGCAGGTCGGGCGCAATGTCGCCGGGACGCTCCTGCTCGCGCGGGACCATGCGCTGCGCGTCGTCTTCGAGCGCATCGTCGTGTGGAGCGGCGCGGCCGGGGCGCTGTGGATCGCCGGGGCGTTCCTCGCCGGTGACGCGCGCCTGTGGCTGTGGGCGCCGGCGCTGGTCGTCGAGCTCGTCGCGCCGCTCGTCGGTTACCGCACGCCGGGCCGCGGCGTCTCGCGCACCGGCGACTACACGATCGATGGCGGCCAGTTCGCCGAGCGCTGCCAGGCCTTTGTCATCATCGCGCTCGGCGAGTCGATCGTCATCACCGGCGCGACCGCCGCGCACGCCGGCCTCACCTTCGAGGTCGTCGTCTCGCTGGGCGTCGCATTCTTCGTGAGCTCGGGACTGTGGTGGCTGTACTTTGGCGAGGTCGCTGAGCACTCCCGGCGAGACATGGCCAGCAGCGAGGACCCCGGCCGCCTCGCCCGCGACGCCTACACCTATCTGCACCTGCCGATCATCGCCGGCGTGATCGTCACCGCCGTCGGCGACGAGCTGCTGCTGGCCCGCCCCGGCCATCCGCTGACGAGCGCGGGCGCCATGGCCGTCCTCGGCGGACCCGCCCTCTTCCTCCTGGGCGACCGCTCTTCCGCGTGCGCATGATCCGATCCGCCAACGTCAAGCGCGTCACGGCGATCGCCGGACTCCCCGCGCTCGGGCTGGTCGCCGGCACGGTGTCGGCCCTCGCGCTCGCGACGCTCGTCGCGGCGCTGCTGCTCGGCCTCGCGCTGTGGGAGTACGAGCCCGCCCGACCCAGCGCGCCCGAGGCGAGCTAAGGGCAGCGCCGCCTCGCGCGAGTTGGAGCGCCGCGCCCCCCTCGACGCTTGTGCGGATTGCGCCGTGGTCCACACCACGCGATGGCACAAGTGACGGCGAGCCTGCTCCTGGGCGGAGGCGAGCGCGAGCCGCGATCACGGGCAGCGCTGAGCGCCACGCCAGGACTGCCGTGTGGGCGAGGTGTCGGCTCAGGAAAAATGTCGCCATGACCACCTTCCCCGAGTCTCATCGCGACCTCCTCGTCGCGCCGGTCGCTTCCCTTGCGACGATCGGCAGCGACGGCTTTCCCCAGCTGACCGAGATCTGGTTTCTGCATGACGACGGCGAGCTCAAGCTCTCGCTCAACACATCCCGGCTGAAGACCCGCAATCTCCTCAAGCGTCCTCAGTGCAGCCTGCTGCTGCTGGATCTCCAGAACCCCTACCGATACCTCGAGGTCCGCGGCAACGCGCGGATCGAAGCCGATAACGACTATGCCTTCGCGCGTAGGCTCGGCGCGAAATACAACGCCGACCTCAAGGTGCATGACCAACCCGGGGAAAGCCGGGCGGCGATCACGATCGAACCCACCAACATCTACGCCGTAGACATGAGCGGCGGATAGTCATCGCCACCACCATGCGTTCCTAAGAGCGTGCCTGCGCTCGCTCCCGCCCACGCGCGCGCGCCATCGACAGACCAACCTGTGGCGACGAGCAACGCTCGTGCACGTTCCCGCCGGGCGGGCCCTCGCATTGCGCGACGAGGAGCGCTAGACGCGGCCGCCCAGCGGGCGCGGGGCCCTCAGTTCCGGATACGTCCTAAGGGGAAGCCATTCCGTTCGCCGAACCCCCGGGGCCGCCTCGCTCGGCGTCGGCGTAGATCAGTTTCTGCCTCGGAGCCTGTCGAGGCCGTCGAGGATCAGGTCGAGTCCGAACAGGAACTCGGCGTCGAAGTTGTAGCCGGCCTTGGCGACGTGGCCGCCGACGACCTCGACGAGGTGTGGGTAGTCGGCGAGGACGGCCTCGAACTCCTGCATCTGCCTCGCCGCTTCCGCTGCACCCTCGTCGGAGGTGTCGAACACCAGGGTCTTCTCCTGAAGGGCGAACCCGTAGATGTAGGCGTCCTGGGCTGAGTACGCGTGGACCGTCATCTCCAGCGAGAAGCCGGCCCTGCGCAGGCAGCCGAGCACGGCGTCGTGGACGCGGAAGCTCTCGGGGCCCGGACTGGTCCGGGACTCCATCAGGCCGGTGGCCCAGCGGTGGCGCAGGAGGGCGTTGCGGGTCGCGATCGCCCGCTGGCGCATCGCCGCCTTCCAGTCGGGCGAATCGGAGGAGAAGTCGATTTCGCCGAAGACGATGTCGACCATGCCGTCGAGTAGGTCCTCCTTGCTGGCGACGTGGTTGTAGAGCGACATCGCCTCGACGCCCAACTCCGTGGCGAGCTTGCGCATGGTCAGCCCCTCGGCGCCGCGCTCGTCGGCCAGGGCGACCGCAGCCCGCAGCACCCGCTGCCTGCTTAGCGGCGTGCGGCGCGGGCGCGTGGCTTGAGATCGGCTTGACATCCTTACGCCGTAAGTGTACAACTTACGACGTAAGCTTACAGCGTAAGGTCATCGCCAACAAGAGGACGGATCCGATGTTCGAACCACACGCGCAACCCACTACGGAGATGGCGATCGACGACCCCCGGGTGAGGCGGCTCGCGCGCATCGCCGGGGCGTTCTTCGTCATGACCTTCATCTCCTCGATCGCGGCGCTCGTGCTCTACGGCCCCGTGCTCGACGACGCTGGCTACATCGTCGGCGGGGGCGCGGACACTCGCATCTCGGTGGGTGCCTTCCTCGAGGTCATCCTCGTGATCTCCAACGTCGGCACCGCCGTCGCCCTCTTCCCGATCCTCAGACGGCACGGCGAAGGCCTCGCACTCGGCTACGTCGCCACCCGGATCCTCGAATCCACCGTCATCGTCGTCGGCATCGTCAGCCTGCTGTCGGTTGTGACGTTGCGCCAGGACGTCGCCGGCAGCGCGGATCCCGGCTCGCTCGTGCTCGCCGGCCAGTCGCTGGTTGCCGTTCACGACTGGACGTTCCTCTTCGGCCCGGCCTTCTGCGCCGGCTTCGGCAACGGGCTGGTGCTCGGCTACCTGATGTATCGCTCAGGCCTCGTGCCCCGGCGCATGGCGCTGCTCGGCATCATCGGCGGCCCCCTGGCCTTCGCGTCGGCGACCGCCGTCCTGTTCGGCCTCTACGAGCAGACCTCCGGGCCGTCGTTCGTCGCCACGCTCCCCGAGATGGTCTGGGAGGCATCGCTTGGCATCTACCTCATCGCCAAGGGCTTCAAGGTCTCACCCGACACACACAAGGAGCGCCGCCACACCCGACTCATTGAAAGCTCGGCCGCTCCCGCGGCGGCTGCGCGATAGCGGCTGAAATGCGCCGCGCAGCTAGTCACAGCAACGCCGCATCCACAGCGGATCACGGAACTCGAACGGCCTCGCGGTGGTGCGAGGCCCTTCGCGCGCCGTCGGGAGATATCAACCTGTGGTAGGTCGCGAAGGCAGACGTTGCCCCACCGGCCGCTGAGTGATCGCCGGTTCGCGGCGGCGCGACGTCACTCTCGCGGCTTCGTGATGCGGCGCCCCTCATCGTCACGGTCACGGAAGCCGAAGTGCCAGATCGCCCAAAGAACGAGATATCCCGCGATGAGAACGACGATGAGAAAAGCGGCGAGGACGCCAGAGCCAGCCGCCGCGGCGGGAGCGATCTGCAGCACGTCGAGGTCAGCCTAGTCCGTCGCCAGGAAGTCGCTGGCGCCCCGCCGGTCTTCGAGCATCGCCACTCTCGCAAAGCGCGAAATCCGAGACGACGCCCGTCTCGAGCCCGCTCCCTGCCGCTGAGCCGGTGCGGACGCCCTCCGCGGCCGCACCCAGGCGGCTCCCCGTTGTCAACGCGACCGCCGGAGGCGCGTTCATCGCGCTGCCGAGAAGCTCACGAGCCGTGAGTGCTGCTCGTCGTAGAGCTTGAGTCGCAGCGCGCGGATGCCGTCCCACAACGTCAGCGTCGGCACGTCGTGGAAGACCGGGTTCTCGTCGTGCGCGCGCTGGAGGTTGTAGTTGGGAATGCGCGCGCTCAGGTGGTGGACGTGATGCAGCCCGATGTTGCCGGTGAAGAACTGCAGCAGCGTCGGCAGCTTGAGGTACGAGCTGCCCTGGAGAGCGGACTCGGCGTAGCTCCAGTTGTCGTGGGGCTGCCAGTAGACGTCCTCGAACTGGTGTTGGACGTAGAACAGCCAGACGCCGGCCGCGCCGGCGAGCATGGCGCTCGGCAGCTGCACGAGGAGGACCGCCCTCCAGCCGGCGAGCGCGCACAGCGCGCCCACGAGCGCGACGAGCGCGACATCGGTGGCGACGATCTTGCGCCAGAACCGCCGCCGCGCCCAGCCGGGCACGAGCCGCGGCTCGAGCAACAGCGCCCACAGCGGTCCCAGGACGAGCAGCACGAACGGGTTGCGCATGACCCGATACTCGAGGCGCTTCGGCCACGGGCGCGCGAGATACTCCGCCACCGTGAGCGTGTCAACGTCTCCCATGCCGCGTCGGTCGAGGTCGCCCGCCGTCGCGTGGTGGACGGCGTGCTCGTGGCGCCAGCTGTGAAAGGGCGAGTAGACCAGCAGGGCGCAGACGACGCCCACCCACTCGTTGGCCCGGCGGCTCGGGAGAAACGAGCCGTGCGCGCAGTCGTGAAAGACGATGAACGTGCGCAGCAGGAAGCCCGCGGTCGGCAGCGCGAGCACGAGCACGAGGATCTCCGAGACACCGACCAGCGCGTACATCGCCGCCGTCAGCGCGACATAAGCGACCACGGAGGTCGCGAGGTCCAGCACGCTGCGCCCCAGACGGGGCTCGGCGTACGGCGCGAGGCGCTCGCGCCAGAACGAGGGCTGCAGCGGCGCTTCGGTCAAGGCTCCTCCCAGGTCACGATCCGCCGGTTGCTATCAGGTCCGGCGGCCGAGCGCTGCTTCGCGCGAGAAGGAGAGTCAACTCCTGGAACACGTTCCGGCGGGTCTGACGAGCGCGAGCAGCGCGTCGGTGACGGGGATCGGGTCGGTGGCGATTGCCAGGTGTCGGCTGCCGCGCAAGCAGCGGGACGACGGAGCTGCGCGCGATCTTCGTCGAGGTGAAGTAGAGAGACGACCGAGATCGTCGGCCGGGCGCGGGTCGAAGGGCTCGCCATACCGCCGTCCAGCCGCGCCGGTCGGTTCGCGGTCCGGCGCTCGTCCTCGCCGGCCGCCGACGAGCAGTCGAGCAGCTGGTAGACCGTGCTCGACGCGCGGCGCCGTTGTTGGCGCCGCGCGTCGGTCACCTCACGCGACTGCGGCCGGTTCGGGCAGCAGCCCGACCTCCCGCGCGTGCTGGACGAGCGGCGGCTCCGCCCACCAGGGGTCGTGGTGCAAGGCCTCGCAGACCGCCCGGGCGGCGTGGAAGCCGCCGGCCAGGGAGCCCGGCACGCCGGGGTGCACGCCGCCGCCGCCGAGGAACAGGCCGTCGATCGGCGTGCGTCCGCTCGAGCAGTCCGGGTGCGGCCGGTTCGTGAACGTCTGCTCACGCACGAGCATGCCCTGGCGAACCGAGCCGTTGCGCGTCGTGCGGAAGCGGCGCTCGATGTCTCGCGGGCTGTCGGCGAAGGCGAACAGCTCGCGCGCGGCGTCGAGGCCCGCGGTCTCCTGCGCGATCAGGTCGCGACAGCGGTCGCGGTAGCCGGCCCGGGCTCGCACCCAGTCGGCCTCCGGGTGGCGGAACGGGGCGCGCGTCTCAAACCGCAGCGTGTGCAGTGGCCCGAACGGCCCCGGCGCCGCCTGCGTCGGGTCGTGCCGCGAGGTCACCGTCAGGTGCCCCGCCGGGGTCGCCGGAAGCTGCCCGGTCGCCGCCGCGTCGAGATGGTCGCCCACCGCGCCGGCGTCGGCGAAGCCCAGGACCTGGACGAGAGCCTCCGTCGCCTCCTGTGTCGCGAGCCGCGGCGGCGCGCCCTTGATGCCGTAGTGCGCCGTGAACGGCCCACACGCGTCGATCCGCCACGCCTCCGCAGCCACGCGGATGGTCTCAGGGACGGTTCCCGGGTCGAGCAGCTCGAGGAACGTCGTCTTCGGATCGAGCGTCGAGACGAGCGCGGCGGCCTCGAAGCGGCGTCCATCGCGGCAGATCGCCCGCACCTCGGCGCCGTTGGCCTCGATGCGCTGCACGTCCGCCACCGGCCGGTACTGGGCGCCGGCCTTGGCGCCCGCCCGGAACAGCCCGTTGGCCAGCGCCTTCGCGCCGCCGACGACGAGCGTGGGGCGCAGGAGGCGCGCGAAGGCGAACGCTCCGACGAATCCGAGCGGCTCGTCGGCGTGCCCGAAGCCGGCCAGCGCGCACAGGTAGCGCACCAGCCCCGCGCCGCGGTCGTCGCCCGCGCGGGAGGCGGCGTCGGCCGGCGTCATCCTGGCGAGCTCGAGCGCGAGGCGCCCGTCGTCGTGGTCAAGCACGCGCTCGGCCTCCTCGACGGGGACCGGGGGTGCGTACAGCAGCGGCGCGATGACGCGGTCGGCCGCGTCGATCAGCGGACGCAGCTCCCCGAGTGCTTTCCCGTCGCGCCCGACGACGAGCGGCTCGCCGCCACCCAGCGGCACGAACGCAGCGACCGGGTCGGGCTCCAGCAGGCGAACCGAGAGGCGCTCGAGGTCGAGGTCGCCGTAGGGCGGCAGCTCGCGGCCGAGGGGCAGGGCGTACTGGCAGATGTTGTACGAGAACGGCGTCGAGTAGTCATCCGTGGCCAGCGTGCCGCCCCACTCAAACCGCTTGTCCAGGACGACGACGCCCGCGCCGGCCCTGGCCAGGTAGGCGGCGCAGGTCAGGCCGTTGGGCCCGCCGCCGACGACGATCGCGTCGAAGTGCTCGGCGGTCATGGCCGGTCACCTCCCGTGCCGACCGGCTCGCGGGCGGCGATCGTGAGCGGCTCGAGCAGCCGCTCGATGTTCTCCAGGAACCAGGCGACCGGGCGATGCGTCCACCACGACTGGTGCCGGACGCCGAGGTCCTCGGCGACGACCTGCGCCGCGTTGTAGCCCGCCGCCATCCAGGTCAGGCCCAGTGGCCACACCGAGTTGGACATGTAGAGGCGGCGGATCGGCATGCGGTAGGGCATGCGGTCGAGGATCCACTGGTCCTCGGAGAAGTCGCCACCCAGGACCTGGCCGTACACGGCCGCCGGGTTGACGCGCCAGATGTCGATCGGCGTCCACTGGAACGCCTCGATGATGCGCTCCTTGAATCCGGGCGCGATCGAGTCCATCACGTCATTGCGTCGCCGCAGCATCTCGTCGCGGATCGGGCCGTCCCAGGCCTCGGGCCCGCCCTCGCGCCGCAGCGGATAGGGGATCGCCTCCTCTCCGCGGATCACGCGGTAGCCCTCGGGCGACACCGCATTGGGGTCGCACTTCGCGTAGTCGAGAATCTCGATCATGTTCCCGAACGCGCCCCAGGTGTCGTTGTTGATCATGGCCATGACGTAGTCCTTCGCGTCCTGCCACGAGTCGTAGGCCCGGTACATCAGGTGCGCCTTGTCGACGAGCGGATCGAACTCCGCCGAGCCCCATGGCATCTCGCCGTCGATGAGCCAGGACGTGACCGTCGAACCACGCTCGTCCATCTTCCAGTACTTCATCTTGGTGGCGAGGCGGGAGTCGACCGCGTCCATGGTCCGCTCGCCGATCAGCTCGAGCGTCTTCCGCGCGCCGACGTTCGAGATCACGGCGTTGCGCGCCTCGATACGCGCGCCCGGATACACGGCATCCTCTGAGAGGATCACCGCGCGCGCCTTGCCGTCATCGACCTCGACGCGCTCGACCGGGCAGCTCGTGTAGATCGTGCCGCCATGGTCGAGGAAGCAGCGGGTCATGGCCTCGACCAGAGCCTCGTTTCCGCCGATCCCCATCGCCGTCGTGTAGAAGAGGCTCAGGGCCACGGCGAAGGCGCCCTGACCGCGCGACAGCGGCGCGCCCTGCAGATGCAGCGCAACCGGGCAGATCAGCGTCTGGCGCGCCTTGTCGGACTCGAACGTCAGCTCGATCAGCTCGTAGGCCGTCATCGACGACATCTCGTCAATCGAGCGGCCGAAGACGTAGCCGCAGACCTTCAGGATCTCCTCGAACTTCCCGACGTCCGGGTGTGGCGAGTAGAAGGCCAGCTCGTTCATCTCGACCATCTTCTCCAGCACCCGGTTCTGGATCTCGAAGATGGTCTCGCCGTCGGCCTCGGAGTGGCGGCCGAAGCTCCGCCCGGTCTGCTCGGGGTCGTAGCAGATCAGGCAGTTCGTGCCGTCGCGGTGCGTCGTGCCGAGCAGGACGGGAGTGGTCCGGATGCGGTAGCCGTACTTCGACTCGAGCTCGAGATCCTCGATCGCGGGCGAGTTGCCCGAGAAGTTGATCGAGGCATGCGGGCTGTCGAGGGTCTCCGGCCACGTCTCGTGCGTCGGGCAGAAGTTGCCGAGCTCGGGACGCGCTTCCACGATCGCCACGTCCAGGCCGGCCTTCTGGAGGTACGTCGCGGCCGGCAGCCCGCCCGAGATGCCGCCGCCCACGACAATCACGTCATGCGTTTCCATGGTTGTCTCCCTCATCGATCTCGTGCTGAACGAGGGAGCGAGGTGGCGAGCGCGCGTGCAGGAGAACCTGTGTGAGCATGGCGCCGATACCGGTCTTCGGCGACCTCCACGCGCCGCGCAAGGCGAACGCATCCGCACAGCGATGCTACTCCCGGGCAGGGCGCGAGCAAGGGCAATGTGCACGACATCGCCACGGCCGACTCCGGCGTCGCCGAGTGATCCCGACTGTGCCTCGCGCCTCTCCACGACAACGCAGGATCCGGACCGCCTCCGCCGGGGCGCTTCACGCCCTGGGTAGCAGGCACCGGTAGGCCGGAACCTGCCCTCAGGCGGGTGTCGGCCAGAGAACCGACGCCCATGGGCCGGGCGGGCACGCGCCGGAACCGCCCGCCGCGACTGCTGGCGCGCGACGCGTGGCGCAGCGCGTCGACCGCCAGCCTGCTACCGCCATCTCTTCCCGCGCCCCTGGGCCGACTACGTCGCGTAGCCGGCACCGCGCCGATGGGCCGTCGCCTACGGTCCGTGCACTCCGCTCTCGAGGTCGGACGCGAACGTCGCGTAGTCGTAGATCGGCAGCGCGGTCGTGGTGACGCCGGCGCCCATCTCGCGGATGATCGGCAGCCCGCCGAGCGCCCGGTCGAGGTCCTCGCCGGACGGCAGGTCGATCACCGCAAGCACGACGCGCTGCCCGGCGACCTTCCATAGGTGCTTGACGGCCCCCGCCTCGACCGCGCCGAGCGCCGCGACGGCCTCGCGCTTCCAGGTCTCGATCAGCTGCGGGTTGTCGACCGAAGCCGGCTGATGAACGTCGAACCGGACGAAGAACAGCATGCGAACACGGGCTCCTAGCTCTGGGTGGACGGGTGCGGCGGGTCCTGCGGCGTCTCGAACGTGGCGCCGTCGATCAGCTCGACGCGGTAGCCGTCGGGGTCGGCGACCAACGCGATCTCTGGCAGGTCGTCGCGCCCGCCCGGTCGGTACGGCGGCTTCTCGGGCTCTACGCCGAGCTCCGACCGCAGCCGATCCAACACCGCCCCGAGGTCGGCGACGTGGTTGTAGCCCGCACCGAGGTCGTACGGCTCGGTGCGCCCCACGTTGACCGTCAGCTCGAGCGTGTCGCGGCCGCCCGGCAGCCCGAGGTAGACGATGTCGGCGCTGTCGAAGTTGAGCCGCCCGCGCTGCTCGAAGCCGAGGGACCGGTAGAACCCCACCGATGCCTCCGGGTCGCGGACGCGCAGGCACGTGTGGACGAGTTGCGTGGCCATCCGGAAATTCTCCCGCGTGACCGGCCTCGACGTCCGCACCCTTGGCAGCGGCCCGCGCGTCGGCCTCGTGCACGGCAGCATTCGTGGGCGCGCGAAGGATCGCGGCGGCGGCGTATCCAAACTGAACCTTGCGGAATACTTCGCTCGAGACGAGTGGCGGCGCGGTTCGATGTGGCCGTGGTTGGCGCGAGCATCGCGGGCTGTACTGCGGCGCGCCTGTTCGGGTTGGCTGGGGCGCGCGTGGCCATTGTCGAGAGGCGGCCCGATCCGACCGCCTACAAGGTGGTCTGCACGCACCAGATCCTCTCGAGTGCGGTGCCGACGATCGGGCGCTTGGGCTTGGCGGACAAGCTCGAGGCTCGCGGCGCGGTGCGCAGCCACGTAGAAGCGTGGTCCCCCTACGGCGGTTGGATGCGCTTCCCGAACGACGTCCCGTACGGGTACGGGGTGACGCGGCGGACGCTGGATCCCATCCTGCGCGAGCTCGCGGCGGGGACGCCCGGCGTCGAGCTTCTCTCGGGTTGGGCGGCGGTCGGGCTCGTGGGCGATAACGGCCGCCCGGCCGGCATCGAGGTCGAAACGCCGGGCCACGTCGTCCGCGCGATCCGCGCGAGGCTGGTCGTCGGCGCCGACGGTCGCGGCTCGACGATCGCGCGGCTGGCGCGGGTTCCGGGCCGTGTGCGCCGGCACGGTCGCTTCTTTTACTTCGCGTACTGGAAGGGCGTGCGGCCACGCACCAGCCGCGCGCGGTTGTGGTTCCTGGACCCCGACGGTGCAGCCGACTTTCCCAACGAGGACGACCTGAGCGTCGTCGTCGCGGCGCCGCACCGTTCGCGTCTCGCTGAGTTCCGCGCCGATCCTGAGCGGGCCTACCGCCGGATGGTCGCCGCGCTGCCCGACGCGCCCGACCTCGCCGGCGCCGAACGCGCGTCGAAGCTCATCGGCAAGCTCGAGGTGCCCAACGTGATGCGACCCGCCGCCCGGCCGGGCGTCGCGTTCGTCGGCGACGCCGCGATGGCCAGCGACCCATCGTTCGGCGTCGGCTGCGGCTGGGCCTTTCAGAGCGCCGAGTGGCTCGTCGATCACACCCGCACCGCGCTGTTGGAACACGGCGACCTGGATCGCGCGCTCGACCGCTACCGCCGCGCATTCAGGCGCCGGCTCGGCCTCGAGCACTGGCTGATCTCCGACATGTCCTCCGGACGCAAGCTCCGAGCGAACGAGCGCATGCTCTTTCGCGCTGCCGCCAACGACGCGATCGCCGCACGGGCGGTCGAGGAGGTCGCCACCCGCCGACGCTCCTCGCTGCGCATGCTCGACCCGCGCGTGACAGCGCGAGCGCTCAGCCAACTCGTGCCCAGCCGGTAGGCCCGCGCGTCGCAGACGGCCGAGACCTGGGCGCTCGCGCGAATCCGGGACGGTCCGCGGAGCCATGACTCCACGGACGCCCATGCCATGGTGACGTCATGGCCGACCGCATCGAGCTGACGCTCCGACCAAAAACCGATGTCAAGCCGCTCGACAGGGAGACGGCCGAGCGGATCGGCCACGTCGCCCGCGCCGAGACGGTCGCGCTCGGCGAGGGCGGTGCCGTGTTCGGCTTCTCGGTGCCGGCTGCGGATATCGCCGCCGTGCGCGGCAACGTCGAGCTGGCCGCCCGCTTCGAGCTGGGCGCACACTGGCACACCCGCTACGAACTGGTCAGCCGATAACGACACGCGCCGAGCGTCGCTTCGCGCGACGAGCGCGATCGAGAAGCTTGGCTAGGGTGCCGAGGATGAGCGGTGAGCTGATCCCTGTGGGCGACACGGCCGTGCAGTTCCTCGTCGAAGGCAGCGACTCCGGCGGCAGCGCGGCGGTCTTCGAGGCGACGATCCGGGCGCGCGGCCGGATGCCCGCGCCGCACAGCCACGACGGCTTCGAAGAGACGGTCTACGGCCTCGAAGGCGTCTCCACCTGGACGGTCGACGGGACGGCGGTCGACGTGGCGGCGGGCGAGGCGCTGTGCATCCGGCGTGGAGCGGTTCACCATTTCGACAACCACGGCGACGTTGACGCCAAGACGCTGTGCATCATCACTCCCGGCGTTCTCGGGCCCGACTACTTCCGAGAGGTTGCCGCCGTCTTCGCACAGTCCGCGGGTGGGCCACCCGATCTCGCGCGGATCGGTGACGTCATGCGGCGCCACGGACTGACGCCAGCCGGTCGACCACCGGCCTGATTTTCGACGTGCGCCACAGG
Organism: Actinomycetota bacterium; assembly: GCA_005888335.1. Next base: position 19,266 of record VAWY01000177.1, on the reverse strand, counting down.
CGCTTCCGGTTTGCGCGAAACGCAGCGGCAGCGAGCCTCGCCCGCGCGCTCGTGTCGGCCCGACGACGTCATATCTCAGCCGGGGGAGCCGACTGGCAGGGTGTGGCGCTCGACAACGGGGCATGCAGGTCGGCGTGACTCCCGCCCTCGCACCTCGAACCGCACGACTTGGCCGCTGATCTGAGCGGCGCTCGGCGATCTCTTCGCGGCCTGGTCTTCAGTCGATGCCGGTACGACTCGGCGGCTGCGTACGCCGACGAATGGTCTTCACGCGGCCACGTCGTTCGATCGGACGCGGCAACGTGCCCTCGGTCGCAGAGCCTGGGCGTCGACGGTCGGCGGGCGCGGGATTGGAGTGGCGGTGACGCGCGTGATGGTGATCGCGGCGATCGCAGCGAGCCCGATGAGAGCGGCGCCGGAGAGCATGAAGGCGTTCCTGACGCCCACGTGCCCGATGATCGCGGCGGCCGCGAAGGGCGCGACGGCGAGGGCGCCGGCGATGCCGGCCTCCCAGAGGCCGAGGGCCTTCGCGAGGTGGCGGTCGGGGATCCGCTGCTGCACGAGCGCGATCAGCGGGATGTCGGTGAGGGCGGAGGCGAAGCCGGTCACCGCGAGCAGCACGGCGGCGATGATTGGGGTCTCGGCGAGGCCCAGGGGGAAGCGGAAGGCGCCGAGCAGGGCCCAGGCAAGTACGGCAGTGAGGGCGAGGTTGCGCAGCGGCAGTCGCGCGAGGGCGAGCGCGCCGAAGACCTCGGCGACGCCGGCGATCCCGAGCAGCAGGCCGTACTCGCCGCCGTGGCCGCCGAAGCTCTCGCCGACGAGCGCGACGACGCCGACCGTCAGGAACCCGCTCGCCGTCACCAGGGCGAGCACGAAGGTGGCGATGACGATCAGGACGTCGGGCTCGGCCCGCAACGCGGCGAGGCCCGCGGCCAGGTCCGCACGCAGCCCGAGCCGCTGCTCCGCGCGGGCGGTCGGGCGCACGCGGATGGCGGCGAGGGTGGCGGCGGAGGCCAGGAAGGTGAGCACGTCGAGCGCGAGCACGACCTCCAGGGAGGCGAAGGCCAGCAGCGGCGCGAGCAGCAGTGGGCCGACAAAGAAGGCGGCGCGGAAGGCGACCTGCAGCAGGCCGTTGGCCTCGAGCAACCGTTCGGTGGGCACGATCTGCGCGACGATCGCGTTGCGCGCCGGAGCGAATGGGGCTCCGATGAGCGCCAGCAGCGCGGCCCCAGCGACAAGCAGCGTGAGGTTCAGCAGGCCGAGCGCGAGCAGCACCGGCGCGACCGCGACGACGGCGGCCCGGACCACGTCGGTGGCGATCATCAGGCGCCGGCGGTCGTAGCGATCGGCATAGGAGGCGCCGATCAGCGTCGCGAGGAACGCCGGCCCGTATGCGGCCAAGGTGACGAGCGCGACCGCGCCGGGCTCGTGCGTGAGCGACCAGGCCAGCCAGGCGACGACGGCGGTGTAGAGCCCGTCGCCCAGGCGCGAGACGCCCTGGCCGGCGAACAGGAGGAGGAAGTCTCGATGTCGGAGCAGTGCCATGCCCACACAGTGGACGCCGAACCCACTCTCATCAACTTATTCGGCAGAGAGAGAATCAGTCTGGCGCGGGGATTCTCGGACGAGAAACGCGCTAGGCTCGGCGCCACCGCGGCGACCTGCTCGGGCACCAGTCGATAGAGGACGTAATAGCCCTCGCGACGGCGCTCGAGCAGCCCGGCCTCGGCGAGCACGCGCAGGTGCTTGGACAGGGCGGCCTCCGTGATGCCCACGAGCGGGGCGAGTTCCTGCGTGCTGCGCGGTCGCTCGGCGATCAGGCGCAAGGCGCGCAGGCGCGTGTCGTCGGCGAGCGCGCGCAGGACGCCCACGAGCGCTGCCGGCGGGATCCGCGGGAGGGCCTCCCGCACGATCGAGGACGCCGGGAACACCAGCCCCAGCGGCCACGGCGCGTCGCAGTTGACGCGCACGTGCGGCCACACGTACGCGCTCGGGGCCAGGACCAGCCGATCTTCTGGTCCGATCTCGACCTCGTGGTCGTGCGGCCGCTCGAGCCAGAACCGGCCGGCCTCCGGATCGGAGCGCACCTCCGGCCACAGGCCCCGCAGCAGCGCATAGAGCCCGTGCTCCTCGATCTGGCGGCCGGCCTCGGCGACGCCCGCGGCGAGATCGGGCTCGATCCGCTCCCACTCGGACGCGAACGCGTCCTCCCAGTAGCGCTCCAGCAGCCCCAGAAATCGCTCCAGCAACGCACGCGGGTCATCGAGCAGCAGCTCGGCGAGCGCCTCGTCGCCCAGCGCGGCCGCGCGCTCGCGCAGGCGGCGGCGCACCGCCGGCTCCTCGAGCATCGCCGGGTCGCGGGCCTCCCCGCCGCCCGCCTGCGGGCCGATCAGCGGGATCGCGAACTCCAGGCGCACCAGCGCGGGGTCGATCGCGCGCAGACGCCCCAGCTCGTCCGCGAAGCCCAGCAGATCGCCAGCCGGCGACGGGAAGAAGAACTCCGGGAAGTAAGCCCGAAACGCGAACGCGAACACGTCGATCTCGCGCTTGAGCGCCGGCGACAGCCCGCGCATCGCCCGCACCCACCCATGCTGGACCGGATGGTGCTTGGGCTCCACCAGGACATGCAGGCTCAGGACCGCCTCCATCGACGGCGAGTAGGCGAAGCCAACCCGCTCCACAGCCGAGGCCGGTATGCGAAAGACGATTGTCACAGCCGCCATCCTTGCCGCAACGGCCGCGGGCCGACGACCCGCCCCAGCCGCAGATAAGCGGTTGGCTGACGGTTCCACCGCGCGCCGCTAACACCGGACGTGACCAGCCCATCGCTTCCGCAATCGCTGTCGGAGGGCGGGATCTCGGGCAGGGTTCTCTCTGCCGCGGTGGGTTCGGGCGCGGTGCGCTGGCCTGGGCAGACAGCAGCTCCTCCCCCTCGACGCCGGCGACCACGGACCACAGCGTGCGTGCAAACCAGCAGCCGCATCGCTCTGCACCTCGCTCAGTAGCGGAACGCATGGAATGCGGGAGCGCGCGGAACAAACTTGGAGATCATGGCTCGCAAGGACTATCCGTTTCCGCCCGACACCGCTCCTACGGTCGATGCCACCGACGAGGAGGCGGCCGCGTACGAGCAGACCATCGTCCGAGTCTTGTCAGAATGGATTGGTCAGGTTGGCCGTGACGGCGCCCACGGCCACAGCGGGGTCCTGCTCTCAGTGGGCTTGAAGGGCAGCAGGCCGAACACTGAGATCGCGTTTCATTATCGATCCCATGCAGGCGGTGAGTACGACGCGTACTGGCCGCTGTGGGACGACGAGTCGTTGATCGTGCCCGCGATCGGTGACCTCACGCCGTTCTATGAGTCGCCCAACTCGCTCGCCAGCATCATCGTCGCCAACTGGGCCGACGGCTCGATCCAGGGAAACGATGACCCGTACTGGGCCGCAGTCCGACGCCAAGAGCAAGCGATGGCAGACTGGCGAGCCGCGTTCCCAGAGGCGCTCGCAGCTCTACCGACGCACGTGTGGATCACAAGTACAACGATGCGGCATGCCTGCGCGAGCCGCTCCGTGCCGCTCAATCGAACCAAGCCACCACCGCCCGGCGCGCGACTGCTCCGTTGGACGAGGATGAGCGCTCCCGGCGCTCGCGCGCCGGCGCCCCATGAGCTGGCTTCCCCTTATCGCGACGAGGAAGCGGCTCAGCTTCCGCCAGCCGTGTCTACGACCTCGTAATGCTTGACGGTCAGGTCGCGCTCGATGAGGTACCGATCGTCCTCCGGGTAGTAAACCGCCCTCTCCACGTCCTCACCAGCGAATCCTCGGATCGCCTCGAGGGACTCCCAGAGCGTGAACGTGACGAACTCGGTTCGGCCAGCCTCGTCACGACGCAGCAGCCAGGCGCCACGGTTCCCCGGCGTGGCGGCGTAGCCGGCGAGACCGGTCTTCCCGATGTATGAGCCGTAGGCGTCAGCGTCCTCCGCACGCACGGCGCCACGCCAGACGCGGGCAATCATCGCCGCGCCTCGGGCATCCGAAGCGGTTCCGACCGGGCCTGTCTCATTTCCATCCTCCAGTCCTCGTCAGCTCGATCTACGGACCAGCCACGATGGCGCGACTCATCGCAGTCCTGGTGACTTGGGACCTCCCGCTTTGCGCGCGATAGCGAGGAGTCCGAAGCGTCTGTCCCGGGACGGGCCCGGCGGACCGCTACGGGTACGGCCCTGGGGGCCCGTCGGCCGCGAGCGCCGCGGCGAGTTCGCTGCGCGCGGTGATGCCGAGCTTTGGGAAGACGCGGTAGAGGTGCGTCGCGATCGTGCGGTGTGAGAGGTAGAGGCGCTGGCCGATCTGGCGGTTGGTGAGGCCCTCCGCGGCGAGCTGGGCGATCTGGAGTTCCTGGGCGGTGAGGCGGTCTCGGGCCTCGGGGTCGCGGCGCCGGCTCGACTCGCCGGACGCGCGCAGCTCGCGGCGGGCCCGGTCGCTCCACGATGCGCAGCCGAGCGCGTCGAAGGTGTCGCGGGCGGCGCGCAGCGGCGCCCGCGAGTCGGCGACGCGGCGCTGTCGGCGCAGCCATTGACCGTGGGCGAGGAGCAGGCGGGCGCGTGGGAACGGCCAGCGGTCGAGATCGGCGGAGAGAGCCTCGTCGAAGCGCTGCGCCGCGTCGTCGGGATCGGCGGCCAGGAGCGCGCGGGCATGGCGCAGGCCGAGCGCGACCCAGCTTGCCGGGGCGGCGCCGGCCGAGGCCTCGACGGCCGCCAGCTGGGCCCGGGCCTCGGCGGCCCGGCCGGCGTGCAGCGCGGCCTCCGCGAGCTCGCCGATGATCCAGGACGAGATCACGGGGTGGTAGGCGGGGTCGCCGGCGTCGAAGAGCCGGGCGGCCGACGCGTAGGCATCGTCATGCCGCCCGGTCCCGAGCGCGGCGAGAACGCGGCCGACCTGGGCGAGCGCGACGGTCGTGTGCGCGCCGGCCGCGAGGCCCTGGTGCTCGGCGTGGGCGGCCGCGGCCTCGGCGGCCTCGGCATCGCCTCGCATTCCCGCGATCGTCGCGGCGACTGTCTCGGCGCCGGCCTCCCACATCGGCTCCCCGAACTCGATGGCCAGCCGGCGGCCCTCGTCGGCCGCCGGGATCGCGGTGTCCCAGTCGGCGAGTCGTGCCGCCACCGTCCCGTAGAGCATCAGCCCGCGCGGGAGGTGGCCGAGACGTCCCTCCTCGCGCAGGCCCTCGACAGCAATGCGCAGGAACCGCAGCGCGAGGTCGAAGGCGCCCACGATGAACGCCGCGGCACCGAGGTGCCGCGCCGCTTCCGGGTCGTTGTCACCGCGCGCCACTTCGTCGCGGAGGCGGGCAATCACTTCCGGCGCGTGACCGAGCGGATCGGCGTAGGCGTAGATCGCGACGATGCGAGGGTCGTCGGCGCGTGCGTCGCCCAGACGGGCCGCCGCCGCGACGATGAGCGGCCGGACCGTTGGGCCCGGGTCCGTCCACATCGCCCGTACGGCGACGAGCCAGAGCAGGTCGATGTGCAGATTGCGGTCGCCGGCGGCGCCAGCCCGCTCGGCTGCATCGATGAGCGCGCGCGTGCGGTCGTCGCTCTCCAGCGGCCGCGGGTCGATCATCACTTCGATTGCCGTCGCGCGGGCCTGGTCGAGGGGTCCCGGCCCTGCGCGTTGGACTTCATGGAGGAGCGGCGGGACGGCGTCGACCTGCCCGAGCTCGAAGGCCAGGCCGGCGGCGGCGAGCAGCCGGCCGGTCCGCCGGGCGGGGTCGCTGAGCTCGGCGGCGCGTCGCATCGCCGCGGCGGCGACGTCGGTCGCGCGCCGCCGCTGGGCGCGCTGCCCGACGGCCTCGAGCTCGGCGGCGACGTCCTCGTGGACGCCGGTGAGCAGGGCCGCGCGATGCCAGATCGCGCGGTCGGGCTCGTCGGCCTGGAGCGCCTCGGCCAGCGCCTCGTGGACGCGGCGGCGCTGCTGCGCGCTGGCGCCCTGCAGCACCGCCGAGCGCATCAGCGGGTGGCGGAAGCGCACGGTCTGCACGTCGAGGTCGACGATCGCCGCGTCGGCGGCCGGCTGGAGGTCGTCGGCGTCGAGCTCAGCCGCGGCGGCGAGGCTGCCGGCCCGCAAGACCTCGCTGACGTGCTCCTCGTCGTGGATCGCCGCCACGAGCAGCAGCCAGCGGGTCGGCTCGGGGAGGTCGGCGATGCGGGCGGCAAACGCCCGCTCAAGGCGCTCGGTGAGCGGCAACCGACCGCCAGGGAGCGCTGGCGGATCGGTGCCCGCAGCGAGCGGGAGCTCGGTGAGCGCGAGCGGGTTGCCCGCCGCCTCGCGCAGCAGCCGGCTGCGGGCCGCGGGCGTGAGCTGCGGGCCGGAGGCGTCGAGCAGCTCGGTGGCGGCCGCGGGGTCGAGCGCCCCGAGCTCGTGCTCGGGCAGCCCGGACTGGGCGAGCGGTGAGGGATACCCGTCGCGGCTGGCGACGAGCACGACGATGGGGTCGGACTCGACGCGCCGCGCGACGAACGCGAGGACGTCGGCCGAGGGCCGGTCGAGGCGGTGAGCGTCGTCGACGGTGACGAGCACAGGCGCGTCGGCGGCGACGTCGGAGAGCAGGTCCAGCACCGCCATCGCGATCGGGAAGTACTCCGGCGGCGCGTCGGCGGCAATGCCGAAGGCCGCGTCGAGTGCGGTGCGGTACGCCGGGGGCAGGTCGGCCGCGCGGGCGCGGACCGGTCGCACCAGCTGGTGCAGCCCCGCGAAGGCCAGGTGCGCCTCGGCCTGGACGCCTGTCGTGCGCAGCACGGTGATGTCGCGGTCGCGGGCCAGGCGCGCGGCCTCGGCCAGCAGGCGCGACTTGCCGATCCCCGGCTCGCCGCGCAGGACCAGCGCGCTGCCGGATTCGCCGATGCCGTCCAGCAGCGCGCTCAGGAGCTCGACCTCGGCGGTCCGCCCGAGAAGGGGCCCAGCGGCGGTGCGCGCCGCGCCGAACATGCGAGCCGATCCTGGCAGAAGCCGGCCCGGCCCGGGATCGTGTTCCCCGGGCCGGGCGCGGCGGGGTTCGGTCAGGCCGTGACGGCCTCGCTCGACATCGCGCCGACGGCCGTGCGGATCAGGTCCGCGACGGCCGTCGGCTGCGACAGCGCGATCGAGTGCGAGGCGTCGACCTCGATCGTCTGCGCGCCGGCCCGGGCGGCCATGTGGCGCTCGGCATCGGGCGGGATGGCGTTGTCGGCCGTCGCCACGATCGCCCACGAGGGCAGCGACTTCCACGCGGCCGCCCGGGCCCGATCGTCGAAGATCGCCGCGAACGGGCGCTGTGAGACGGCCAGCACCTCGCTGAGGTCGCTCGGCAGGTCGGCCGCGAAGGCCGACCGGTACAGCTCGGGAGCGATCGACAGCTCGACCGCCGTGCCGCCGCCGGGCAGCGGGTAGTCACTGGGCCGCACGGCGTCGACCAGCGGGCTGGCCCCGAAGCGCTCGAAGATCTCCGCGAAGGACTCGCCCTCGTCGAGGGCGAACGCCGCGACGTAGACCAGGCCGACGACATTGTCGGCCGCCGCGCCGGCGACCGAGATCACCGCGCCGCCGTACGAATGCCCGACCAGAAGGACCGGCCCGTCGACCTGGCGGACGACGCTTGCGATGTACTCGGCGTCGCTCGCCAGGCCGCGCAGCGGGTTGGCGGGCGCGAGGACGGGCAGGTCGCTCGCCTGCAACTCCCGGATGACCGGAGCCCAGAACGACGCGTCGGCGAAGCCCCCGTGCACGAGCACGGTGGTGGGGACGTTGGCGCTGTTCGCCATGGCCTCTCCTTTCGAGGGTGACTGAGGCAGGACGGCGCGACCGTACGCCGGGTCTGCGGGCGTCGCGTACGCCACGTGACTGATGTTCCGGACGCGATGACGTACGTGCTGGTCGCTGACGGTTCCGCTTGGCGCGAGGAGCAGCTGACAGCTCCCTGCGTCACGCGATCGGAGAGGCCATGACGGATGAGTTGTCTTCTCCGACGGTGACGGGTGTCACGCGAGAGCGGTGACAAGTCTCGCGAGGCGTACGGGCTGGAGACGCGATCCTTGCTTCGTCCCCTGTCGAGGTCAAACAAGGAGGTACTGCCCCCATGGGACCGGCGCGGCGCATACGCGCATACGACCCGTACTACCGACTGACGGGGCGCGATCCCGCGCTTTCCCCGCCGCTGTGGCTCGGCATCGTCGGAGCCGTCATCGGGTTCTCCGCCTATTGGATCGGCGGCTCGGTGTGGGGTGGCCTTGCGGTGGTCGTCGGGGTTGTGGTCGTCCTAGAAGTAATGACGCGAGTCGTTGAATGGCGGCGGTCTCGCCGCGCGGGGTCGGCGCGGTGACCGGGCGCGCCGGGCGACGATCAACGAACCTGTAGCTCAGGCCAATGCGCGCTAGAAGACCGGCGCCGGTCCGGCGCCCCGCAGCGGCGGCCAGCGAAGAGCGGAAGCAAGGCGGGTTTGCGCTACGCGCGACGAGGGGCAGCGCGACCTAAGCGCTACCGAGGCATTGGACGCGCGGGTGGGGTAGGCCGGACGTGCGATCGTTGCCCCGTGGAGGCATGCATCCGTCCCGCGCAGCTCAGCCGCGATGCCGAGGCAGTGCTCGCAGTGCAGCGCGCCGGCTACGCGTTGGAGGCGCAGCTGGTCGGCGTCGATGCCCTGCCGCCGCAACACCACACGATCGATGACCTGCGCGGCGAGGACCTGTGGGTCGCCGAGGACAGCGGCAAGATCGTCGGCGTGCTCGGAGTTGAGGACGGCGCGGAGCTCGTCATCGCGCGCCTCGTCGTAGATCCCGCCTGGATGCGCCGTGGCCTCGGGCGTGTCCTGGCGCGGCACGCGCTCGCCCTGGCGGGCGACCGATTCGTGCGGGTCGGCACGGCAGCGGCCAACACGCCTGCGCTGGCGCTCTACGCGTCGCTCGGCTTCGAGCTGGTGGGGGAGCGCACGGTCGGCGACGGCTTGGCGTACGTCGAGCTGGCACGCCGGGGCGGCATGTGACTTGGCCGCCGCGCTACGTGGGATTGCCCGCTGCTGCGCGCTCGAGGCGGACGCCTCGTGTGCGTTCAGAACGCCGCGCCGCGACATCGGCGCGTGCGGCGGTCGGCAGGAAATCAGGGAGGCCTACGTCCGGGATCACCCGCGCCAGGTTCTCGAGCGCCTGATCAGCCGTCCATCCCCCAGCCTTCGGACCACCCAGTCGCGCCGAGACGGGCGACATACCGTTGGGCTCGTCCGCGTAGTACAGCAGGGCGACGCTCGCGTTCGCCGTCAACAGATCTTGGACGTCGTGCCAGACCGATCCGCGCGACGGGGAGGAAGGAGTACCGCTACGCGCGAGGAGCGCGCGCGACTATCGGATCTCGCGGTCGAGATGCTCCATTGCAACGCCGACGTTGGCGATGACCTCGCCCGCGGTCTCCATGGGTTCGCCGTTGAGCTCCCATAGGCGCTCGCGTCGAACGGACTTCCCAGCGCTTCCCCTTCGCGCGGTACAGAGCATTCCACCGCCCGCGGCGGAGGGTGCTGCGCGCGCTCCTGGCTTGGGACATGCATGCGTCGCCGTGTGACGCGCCGCGGGTGAGCGGCGGTGGGGTCGGGGCCGCTGGTAGGGCAGAAGCCCGGTCATGTCCCGCGCGGTTCTGCGGAACCGTCTTTGCGACAAAAGTGTGACAACCACGGCGCTGGCGCCGCCTCGTATGCGAACATGCGTTCGTGTACGAAGAGCGTCCCGTCGAGCTTTCGATCGACCGCCTCGAGGCCGACATCGCGTCGCTTGCGGCCGATCTCGCGCGGCAGCTGGAGCGGTGGCTGGCGCTGGTGGCGGAGTTCGACCGGCGCGGCGGGGCGCGGCGGTGGGGCTTTCGGGGCACGGGCGAGTGGCTGGCGTGGCGTTGCGGGCTCGCCCAGCGCACGGCGCGTGACCACGTTCGTGTGGCGCGGATGCTCGAAGAGCGCCCGCTGGTTCGCGAGGGGCTGGCGAGCGGAGAGCTGTCGTATTCGAAGGTGCGGGCGCTGTCACGCGCTCCCGCCAGCGAGGACGAGGCCGGACTGGTCGCGTTGGCGCGCTCGTCGACTGCCGGCGAGGTCGAGCGCGTGGTTCGGGCGCTGAGGTCGGCGCCCTCGGCCGGCGTGGACGTCGCCAACGCGAGTCACGCGCGGCGCTTTGTCGAGTGGTCATGGGAGCTTGACGGCTCGTTGTCCATCCGCGGCCGTCTGCCGGCCGAGGACGGCGCGGCGTTCATCGAGATGATCGAGACCGCCGCGGCAGCAATCCACGGCGCGCGCGGGCCGCGCGACACGCGGGCGGCTCGCGAGGCGCTTGATCAGGATGGTCTTGACGCCGACGAGGACACTGCGCGCGCAGCAGGGCGAGCACTGCCCGACCGGCCGCCACCGCTGGGGGCCTGCTGGGCCGACGCGCTGGCTGAGATCGCGCACAGCGGGTCGCCGCGGACCCAGGTCGTCGTCCACGTCGACGAGAATGCGCTCGTCTGTACCGCAACCGTGGCCAGCGAACGGGCCGGAGCGACGTGCGAGCTCGAAGATGGTCCGGCGATCCCCTCGGAGTCCGCCAGGCGGGTGGCCTGCGACGCTGACTTGGTCATCGCGCGCCGCGGCGAGGACCGCTCGATCGACTACGGCCGTAAGCGTCGGGTCGTGCCAGCGGCCCTACGGACCGCGCTCGAGCGCAGGGACCGAGGCTGTCGCTTTCCGGGATGCGAGCGCCGGCACGACCTCCATGCCCACCACGTCCAGCACTGGGCCCAGGGGGGCGCAACGCGCAAAGACAACCTCGTGTTGCTCTGCCGCTTTCACCACCGCCTTGTGCACGAGGACGGCTTCACCATCCACCGCGCGCGGGACGGCACGTTCCAGTTCAGCCGACCCGACCGGCGACGCCTGCCGGAAAGGCCGCCCCTCCGAGACGCGCCGCGATCGTCCCGCGGGCACCCGATCGCCGCGTAAACGTGCGAGCGCACGTCGTCGTCGACGCCGGCGCGCAGCTGGATCTGAGCGCGTTCTACTCGGCCTAGTCGCCCGCGAAGGCCGGCCGGCGCTTCTCGGCGAACGCGGCCAGCCCCTCGCGCGCGTCCGTGGTGGCGGCCATGCGCGCGAGCGCCTGCGCCTCGAGCTCGAGCTGCGCCTCCAGCGGCTGGTCGTTGGCCGACAGCAGGAGGCGGCGGATCTCGCCGAGCGCCCGCGTCGGCCCGGCGGCGAGCTGGCCGGCGAGCTCCTCGGCGCGCGCGGCGAGGCGCTCGGGCTCGACGACGTCGTCGACGAGCCCGGCGGCCAGCGCGGCATCCGCGTCGAGCGTCTCGTTGAGCAGCAGGAAGCGCCGCGCGCGCTGGAGGCCGAGCCGGCGCGTCAGCGCGATGGAGGCGCCCGCGTCGCAGCTGTAGCCGATCCCGGCGTAGGCGGCGACGAACCGCGCGGTGGTCGCGGCGACCACGAGGTCGCAGCCCGCGATGAACGCGCCCATGCCGCCCGCGCAGACGCCGTGCACCGCCGCGACGACCGGCGCGTCCATCCGCTGCAGGCGGGCGATCGCCATGTGCAGCCCGGCCGTCCAGCGCTTGATCGCCTGCGGAAGCTCGTCGCCGGCGGCCACGAACGACGCGATGTCGCCGCCGTAGCTGAACGCCTTGCCCTCGGCGGCGATGAGCACCGCCCGCACGTTGCGCCGCTCGCTGAGCTCGATGGCGGCCTCGCTGATCTCGGCGCAGAACACGCCGTCGATCGGGTTGCCGCGCGCGGCCTCGGTGAACGTCAGGCGCGCGATCCCGTCGCGCACGTCGAGCGTCATCGATCGGTAGGGCATCTCGGTTCTCCTTCGGAGATCACGTGGACACCGCCGCGCGGATGAGGTCCAGCGCGTCGGGGTTCTCGGCGCCCGACAGGTCTCCCGGGTCGGCGCCGACGGCCGCCGCGCGGATCGCGCGGCGCAGGATCTTCGCCGTCCGCGTCTTGGGCAGCGCCCCGACGCGGACGACCCGGCCGGGCGTGAACGGCTTGCCGAGGCGGCGGCCGACCTCGGCGCGCAGCTCCGCGGAGACGTCCTCGCCGTCGCCGTTCGCGGGCGTCCAGAAGCACCAGATCGCCTCGCCCTTGGCCTCGTCGGGCACGCCGACCGCGGCGGCCTCGGCGACCGCCGGGTGGGCGACGAGGACGCTCTCGACCTCCGCCGGTCCCACGCGCTTGCCGGCCACGTTGATCGCCTCGTCCGAGCGGCCGAACAGGAACCACTGGCCGTCGTCGTCGACCATCGCCCAGTCGCCGTGGCGCCAGGTGCCGGGGAACATCGACCAGTAGGACTCCAGGTAGCGCTCGGGGTCGCCCCAGACGCCGCGCGTCATCGCCGGCCAGGGCTGGCGGCAGACCAGCTCGCCGAGCTGCCCGCGCACCGGCCGGCCCTCGGCGTCGAAGACGTCGACGTCCATCCCGAGCGACGGGCCGCCGAGCGAGCAGGGCTTGATCGGCTCGACCGGGAACGGGGAGAGAAAGGCGCCGCCGACCTCGGTGCCGCCGGAGAAGTTGATGATCGGCACGCGGCCCTCGCCGACCGTCTCGCTGAGCCACAGGTAGGGCGCGTCGTTCCACGGCTCGCCGGTCGAGCCGAACACGCGCACCGACGACAGGTCGCGCGAGCGCGGCAGCCCGTCGCCGTGGGGCTTGAGCGCGCGGATGAGCGTCGGCGAGACGCCGAGCATCGTCACGCGATGGCGCTCGACGAGCTCCCACAGGCGCACGGGTCCGGGCGTGTCGGGCGCGCCCTCGTAGAGCAGCAGCGCGGCGCCGAGCGCGTGCGTGCCGAACGTGCTCAGCGGCCCCATGACCCAGCCCATGTCGGTGACCCAGAAGAAGACGTCGCCGCGGCGCACGTCGAACTCGTAGGCGACCTCGGAGGCGACCTTGACCAGGAAGCCCGCGTGGGTGTGCACGGCGCCCTTGGGCTTGCCGGTGGTGCCCGAGGTGTAGCCGAGCAGCAGTGGGTCCTCGGCGCTCGTGGGGGCGGCCTCCACCGGGCCGCCGACGGGCGGGGCGAACTCGTCCCAGGTGACGTCGAGCGGGCCGCGGGCGCCCGGCTCGCCGCCGCCCGGCCGCTCGGCCACGACCACGGTGCCCACCGACGGGCACTCGCCCACCGCCTCGTCGAGGGCCGCCTTCATCGGCGCGCGCGCGCCGCGGCGCCAGGCCCAGTCGGCGGTGAAGACGAGCTTCACCTGCGCGTCCTGCAGCCGCGCGGCGATGGCGGCCGGCGCGAAGCCCGAGAACAGCGGGAGGTACAGCGCGCCGATCTTGGCGATCGCGTAGGCGGCGATCACCGCCTCGGGGATCATCGGCAGGAACACGGCGACGGCGTCACCGGGCCGGATGCCGGCCGCGCGCAGGCCCGCCGCCGCGCGGTCGACCGCCGCGCCGAGCTCGGCGTAGGTCAGCGTCGTCACCGCGCCCGCCTCGTCCTCGTGGATGACCGCCGGCGCGCCGGCGGTCGCCGGATCCGCGCGCCAGCGGTCGACGCACGCGGTCGCGACGTTCAGGCGCCCCCCGACGAACCAGGTCGTCCACTCGATCCCGCGCGAGCTGTCGCGTACGGCCGTGTACGGCTCGTCGAAGGGCAGGCCGAGGTCCTTGACGACCAGGTCCCAGTACCAGTCGATGTCCTCGACGGACTTCCGGCGGAGCTCGTCGATCGTCGCCACGCCGGCCGCGCGCATGAGCCGCGTGACGTTGGCCTGCTCGATGCGCTCCGGCGTGGGCTCCCAGGCGTAGGCGTCCATGAACCGTCCCTTCGTTGTGTCAGGCCGCGAGCACGAGCTTGCCGACGTGCTCGCGGCGCTCCATGACCGCGTGCGCCTCGGCCGCGCGGTCGAGCGGCAGGATGCGGTCGACGACCGGCCGCCAGTCGGGCGCCTCCTCGACCGCGCGCAGCAGCGCGGCGAAGTCGCGCGGGCTGCCCATGGTCGTTCCCAGGATCGACTGCTGGCCGAAGTAGAAGCTGCGCACGTCGACGCGCGCCGAGGCGGCGCCGGTCGCGCCGAAGGCCACGAGGCGCCCGCCCGCGCGCAGCGTCCCCAGGGCATCGGGCCACGTCTCGCCGACCGAGTCGATCACGAGGTCGACGCCCTCGCCCTTTGTCAGAGCGCGCACCGCCGCCGGCCAGCCGTCCTGGGTGTACAGGACGCCGTCGTCGGCGCCGATGCCGCGCGCGCGCTCGATCCGCTCGCGCGACGAGGACGTCACGAGCACGCGGGCGCCCGCCAGGCGGGCCAGCGCGATCGCGAAGGTGGCGACCCCGCCCCCGGCGCCGAGCACGAGCACGGTCTCGCCGCGGCGCAGGCCGCCGCGCGCGAACAGCGCCCGGTGCGCGGTGAGCCCGGCGAGCGGGAGCGCGGCGGCGTCGGTCCACGACCACGCCCGCGGCTTGGGGAACACGTTGGCCTCGGGGACCGCCACGAGCTCGGCGTAGGTTCCGTCGGTGCGGTCGCCGAGGATCTCCCAGTCGGGCCCGGGCGCGCGGTCGTCGTCGCCCCAGTGAAGCGAGGGGAGGATCACGACCTCCTCGCCCGTGTCGCGCCGCACCCCGGCGCCGTCGGAGCCGATGACGTGCGGCAGCGGGACGTCGTACTGGCCGCGCCGCACGAGGCAGTCGTGCCAGTTCAGCGCGGCGGCGCGCAGCTCCACCACCGCCCAGCCGGGCGGCGCGACGGGATCGCGGTGCTCGGCGAAGCGCAGCACCTCGGGCCCGCCGAAGGCGTCCAGGACGACGGCCTGCACGTCAGGCCCGCGGGAGGCCGAGGACGCGCTCGGCGACGATGTTGCGCTGGATGAACGTCGTGCCGCCGGCGATCGACGTGCCGCGCGCCTGGTAGGCGAGGCGCAGCCAGCGCCCGGCGTCGCTGTTCTCGGAGTCGGGGTCGAGGGAGCCGGCGAGGCCGTGCTGCGCGACCGCGAAGTCGGCCATGTCCTCCAGCAGCGGGGACGACATGAGCTTGCCGAGCGACGACGCCGGGCCCGGGGCGCCGGCGGCCATCGAGTGCAGCGCCCGCAGGCCGTTGAGCCGGTACACGCGGGTGCGTGCGTACAGGTCGGCGAGCGTCGCGCGCACGTGCGGATCGGCGCCGCGCCCGCTCGCCCGGACCTCCTCGACGAGGTCGTGGAACAGCCGTTGCATGTTCACGCGGCCCGTGGCGAGCACGACGCGCTCGTAGCCGAGCGTCGCCATCGCGATCTTCCAGCCGCCGTCGACGGGCCCGAGCACGAGGTCGTCGGGGACGTACACGTTGTCGAGGAAGACCTCGTTGAACTCGGCCTCGCCGAGGATGTGGCGCAGCGGCCGGACGGTCACGCCCTCGGCGTCCATCGGCAGGATGAAGTAGGTGATGCCCTTGTGGCGCGGGCCGCCGCCGGTGCGCGCGAGCAGCATCCCGTAGCTGGCGATCTGCGCGCGGCTCGTCCACACCTTCTGGCCGCTGATCCGCCAGCCGTCCCCGTCGCGCTCGGCGCGCGCCTCCAGCGCGGCGAGGTCCGACCCGGCGGCCGGCTCGGAGAAGAGCTGGCACCACACGTGCTCGCCCTCGAGGATCGGCCGCAGGAAGCGCTCGCGCTGGGCCTCGGTGCCGAAGTCGACGATCGTGGGGCCCGCCAGCCCCTCGCCGAGGGTGTTCAAGCGGTCGGGCGCGCCCGCGCGGTCGTACTCCTCCAGGAAGATCGCCTGCTGCACCAGCGAGGCGTCCTGGCCGCCGTAGCGCTCCGGCCACGCTAGGCCGGCGTAGCCCGCGGCGTGCAGCTGCTTCTGCCAGGCGCGCCACGCGGGCAGCCGCTCCTCCATCGTGAGAGAGGCCCACCCACCCAGCTCGGAGACGTTCTCCTCGAGCCAGGCGCGCACCTGGGCGCGGTATTCGGCGTCCTGGGGGCTGTCGCGGAAATCCATGGACAGGCGTTATACGGGCCTCCACGGGGCGTTCTCCACCCCCTTTGCCCCTTCGGGGAGAGCAAATGGGCTCACGGGGGTGATGGCGGCGCTCGCTCCCCGATTCATGCTTGCCTCGGTCCACAACCGAGGGAGATTCCGCCGGTATGAGCGCACCCCGCCGCCGAAGCGTGACCAAAACCCATGAGCGCATCGGACAGCTCGGGTGGGAGCCCACGCACCACAAGCCCGTCAGCAACTATCCGACGCGCTACACCTTCCCCAAGAAGGCGAAGGACCCCATGAAGCAGATCATGCGGGAGTACCTGCCGATGCAGCTCGAGAAGGACGAGCGCATGTACGGCGGGTTCGACGCCGCGGTCCGCGCGAACATGGCGACCAAGGCCGAGCGGCGCTGGCTGGAGGTCCTCAAGCCGTTCGTCCACACCACGACCTACATCGAGGGCTGCGCGGGGCGCGTCATGAGCATGCTCATGGACACCGTCCCCAACGACGAGCTGCTCAACGGCTACCACGTGCAGTTCGTCGACGAGCTGCGCCACATCGGCATGCAGCAGAGCCTCGGCCGCTGGTACGCCAAGAACGCGCCCGAGCCCGAGGGCTGGGCGATGGGCGCCAAGTACTACACCGGCAGCCCGCTGACGAAGGCGGGCTACAACATGGGCACGCACTCCATCGTGGGCGACCCCGTCCACTGCGGCCTCACGATGATGGCGGTCCTCGAGACCGCGTTCACGAACATCGCCTTCGTCGCCCTGCCCGACGTCGGCCTGCGCAACGGCGACTTCGCGCTGCCGACGACGTACTCCTCGGCGCAGTCCGACGAGGCGCGCCACATCTCCAACGGCTACGCGACGGTCCTGACGCTCCTGCAGGAGCAGAGCAACATCCCGCTCATCCAGCAGGACCTCGCATCGGGCTGGTGGTCGACGCACGCGTTCATCGACCCGTTCGCCGGCACGCTCATCGAGTACTTCTCCAAGGACCGCTCCGACCAGGAGTCCTACCTGCAGAAGTGGGACCGGTGGGTCAACGACGACTACTACAAGTCCTTCGTCGAGCAGCTCGGCAAGCTCGGGCTCAACATGGACCCGGCGCCCTTCCTCGCCGCCCGCGAGCGGATCGCGAAGGGCCTCATCCATCAGACGGCCATCTTCTCGTTCGCCATCTGGCCGCTGGCCTACTGGCGCTTCGACGGGCTCGACGAGCGCGACTTCGAGTGGTTCGAGGCGCGCTACCCGGGCTGGTACGACGAGTACGGCCCGCTGTGGGAGGGCTTCAACGCGCTCAAGCACCCGAGCGAGCAGGCGCTGCTGCTGCAGGGCTTCCTCGAGAACTCCCCGCCGCTGTGCTGGAGCTGCATGATGAGCTGCCTCGGCGACGAGGAGCCGCTGCACCGCGTCGTCGACGGCCGCACGCGCTTCTACTGCTCGGAGATGTGCCGGCGCAACGACGTCGACTACCCCGGCCGCTACACCGGCGACCGCCAGTTCTTCGACAAGTACCACGGCTGGGACCTCGCCGAGGTGGTCCGCGACATCGGGTTCGTGCAGCCCGACGGCAAGACGCTCGTCGGCCAGCCGCACATCGACGACGACATGCCGCTGTGGACGCTCGACGACATCGCGGCCTGCGGCTGCGAGATCGTGAGCCCGAACATCCTCACGGCCGAGCGCATGGGACTGCCCAACGGCTCGTGGCACGACGCCGCCGCCCCGGACGGCGCCGTCGCCACCAGCGAGCTGTCCTACGTCCAGCGCCCCGGCGCGATCGGCGCCGACGGCCTGGAGAGCGGGCCGGGCGTACGCGACCTGGACGGCAACGGCCAGGGCCGGCGCAACCTCGGGGAGGTGGTCCTGTGAGCGCCCCCACGCCCCCCGTCAAGCGGTTCGAGGACAGCGGCGGCCGGGTCAAGAAGGACGAGTCGCGGCGCGGCTTTCTGTACTTCACGCCGCAGAAGCGGCGTCCCAGCCTCTACGAGGAGGTGACGGTCGACACGCAGCCCTCGCCGCACCGCCACATCCAGGGCGGGTGGCTGTTGTCCTTCGAGGACGGCCGCGGGACGCACTCCCTGGGCTCGACCGCGCTGCGCGCCAAGGACTGGTTCGACTGGCGCGATCCGGCGGGGCTGTGGGAGCGCCCGTTCTACCAGCAGGCGGCCCAGGCGGCGCGCGAGCAGGACGCCGCCGTCGCCTCGGCCCGGTCCGAGGGCCTGTTCGCACGCATGGGCGAGGACTGGCGGACCTTCCTGCAGTCCAGCCTGCAGCTGCCCGCCTTCTACGAGCACGGGCTGTGGCGCGCGCTGTGCGGCGCCTCGCGGCCCGCCCTCTCGGACGGGCTCACGCACGCCATCGTGCTCGAGGCGGCCACGAAGCAGCGCCAGGCGCAGGACCTCGTCGTCTACGCCATGGACCTCGAGCCCGAGATCGGCGAGTGCTCGACCGAGGCGGCCAAGCAGCGGTTCCTCGAGGAGGACGCCTGGCAGCCGGTGCGCGCGCTCGTCGAGCGCGTCTACGCCGTGCACGACTGGGCCGAGCGCGTGCTGGCCGCCAACCTCTGCATCGAGCCGCTGGTGGGCAACTTCCTGCGCCGCGAGATGCTGCTCGTGCCGGCGAGCGCGAACGGCGATCCGGTGACGCCGGTGATCATCGGCAACGCCCAGCGCGAGTGGCTCTGGGTGCGCGACTGGAGCACCGAGCTCGTGCGCTTCTGCGTGGAGGACGAGGAGTTCGGCGAGCACAACCGCGACGTGCTCACGCGCTGGACGCAGGCGTGGAACGCGGAGGCCGAGGCCGCCGCGGAGGCGGTGGCCGGGGAGCTGGACCGCGTCCCGCGCGCGCGGCCGGCGGGCGAGGCGCTCGCCCAGCTGCGGCGCGAGCGCGACGAGGTGCAGGCGGCGCTGCAGGGCAAGGAGGTGGCGGCATGAGCTCCACGGAAGAGCAGGCCTTCGACTACGTCGGCATCGCCCTGGGGCGCAGCGTCGAGGGCGACGCCCTCGCCGAGGCGCTGGCCGAGGGCGAGGGCGTCGAGCTCGTCCCGCAGGCCAGCTACTGGGAGGTCAAGGCGCGCGGGCGGCTGCGCCTCGACTTCGAGGAGCTCTCCGAGGCCACCGGGCTCGACGTCGACTCCGAGCTCATCCAGGTGCTCATGTCGACCTACTACGGGCGGATGGTGAACACCGACGAGGCCATCCTCCTGTTCCACGATCCGCTCGAGGCGATGGAGTACATGTGAGAGGCCCGTGGACTTCGAGCTGACGGAGGACCAGGAGACGATACGCCGCGCGGTGGCGGAGCTCGCCGCGAGCTTCGACGAGGAGTACT
>VAWY01000251.1 GCA_005888335.1 Actinomycetota bacterium | reverse complement strand
CCTGGGCCATCGAGGACGCGCTCGCCAGGCGGTAGGGCGGAGCGAGCGGGAGCGGCACGTCCGGGCGGATCGATCCGTCGACGGCGAAGCGCGCGAGGCCGACGACGCGGCGCCCGCCGCTCGGCCGGGGCCTGGTCAGCTCGAGGATGAAGCCCCAGGGGCGTTCGTGGAAGGTCAGCTCGGCCCCGGGGTGCCGCCGGCGGATCGCGTAGACCGCGCGCGCCTGGGAAACGG
>VAWY01000250.1 GCA_005888335.1 Actinomycetota bacterium | reverse complement strand
ACCGCAAGCGGACGAAGTACGACGACAAGCCCACGCGCTTTGACCCGATGACCTTCGCGCAGGCGCAGGCGTCCGTGCGGATCGTGATCGAGTCGCTGGGCGTCAAGCTCGCTCCCGAGCCGCCCGACGCGCCGCCGGCCCCGCCACTCGGGCCTCCCGAGGCGCCGGCGCCGCCCGAGGCGGGCGCTCCGCCGCCGCCGGAGCCCGAGGCCGCAGCCGCCGCGGCGCCCCCGCCGCCGGCGCATCGCCTCCGCCGCCCGGGCGTGGCCCTCACGGCCGCCGCGATCGTCGCCGCGGCCGCGATCGTGGTCGTCGCGCTGATCGCCTTCCAGGCGGGCGAGCAGCAGAAGAGCCCACGCAAGCCGCGCCGCGCCGGCGCCGCGCCGATCGGGTACGGGCGAAAGGCGACGCTCGCCGGCGTGTCCTACCAGGTCGACACCGCTCGTATCGGCGATCGCGCGGCGTTCCAGCCCCCGATCACGTCCCGCCGCGGGACCTTCGTGCTCGTCTACCTGCGCGTGGTGAACCCGACGGACCGGACCCTGCCGCTGCGGTTCGACGCACTGCGCCTGCAGACACGCGAGGGAGTGGTCTACGAACCGACCGCCAACCTGGCTCGCTTCACGCTGGCGTTGACCAAGAATGCGCGACAGGAGCTCCCCGTGCCCTACGACGTGCCCCGCAGCAGCGTGCGCGGCGCGCGCCTGCTCGTGCAGCGCACGTCGGCCAGCGGGGCGCGGCGCCGGTCCGGGCTCATCCTGGACCTCGCGCTCGGAGACGGCCTTGGCGAGCTCATGCCCGGGACGTGGCGCGGGCGGACGTCCCAGGGGCTGCCCTTCTCGATGCGCATCGAGAAGGGCGACGTCGTGCGCAGCGTCACCGTCCGCGGACGATCGGGACGCGAGTGCACCGTGCGCGCCCGCGGCGCTGCTTTCGTCGAGGGCGGCTTGTTCCGCATGCACACCGGCGCACTGAGCGTCGACGGGCGGTTCTCGTCCTCGATCGATGCCAGCGGCGCCGTTACCAGCGCCGGATCGCAGCGCTGCGCCTTCGGAACCCTCCGCTGGCGGGCGCGAACCGACTTGCGCTGAGCGCGCCTAGCCCCGGTGCTGGCGCCGCGGGCAGCCGTTGCCGATGCACTGCGGCCTGGCCAGCCGGACGCGCGCGCGGCGACCGCGGTACGTCACCGTCGCATTGCCGACGAGGATCATCCGCTTGACCGTGCGGGCGTTCGCGAGGTAGTAGCAGCCGAACCGCGTCGCCTTCAGCCGCTTGCACTTCGCGTTGGGCACCAACCCGGCCGCGCCGTAGGTCTTGAGCACCTTGATGACGACCGCGTGCTCGGCGGACTTCAGCGAGCCGGCCGCGTCGGCGAGCTCTGCGCTCGCCAGGCCGAACGCGGCCAACGCGATGGCGGCGAGCAGGGCAGTGGCCGCGCGCGCGGGCCGCGCGCGAAGCGAATGACTCATTGAGGGGCCTTTCGTGGCAGCGGTGACCGGGGGACGACCCGCATCCTCGCGGCTGGCCGGTGCGGTGACTTGAAGCATTCACGCACCGATTTGTGCACATTCGCGCAGTCGGCACGAACCGCACCCAGCCGGCGCCGGCTCTCGCGCATCGATTGCCCCATGGAAACGGCGATCGCGCCGCGTCGTCGCTCCGAGGCGCCCGAACCGCGACAGCGGACTCCTGCGCGCAAATGCAGGATGGCGCAGTTCGGGCCTGCGGCTTGTGCTCATGTCCGCCGGTGCCCGGTTCCCAGAGCATCCCCCCACAGAAATCGGGCAAGGAGGTCCGAGCAAACGCACAGAGAGCACACGCACATGGCGTGTCGACCACCAGCGCCGGCCGCGTGACCGGCCGCATCACTTGGATCACGCACCCAACCGACGGCGGAGCGGGTTGACCGCCCCGCTGAGATGAAACGCCAACGACCCAGATCGAGAGGAGGTCCAGCAGACGCACAGCGAGCACACGCCCGTGGCGTGTCGACCACCAGCGCCGGCCGCGTGACCGGCCGCATCACTTGGATCACGCACCCAACCGATGGCGGAGCGAACCAACGCCCCGCTGAGCTGAAACACCAACGACTCTGATCGAGAGAAACACCATGAAGAAGATCCTCATGCTCGCGGCGATCGCCGCGCTGGCCGTTCCGGCCACCGCGTCGGCCGCCCCCGAGACCAACTTCCGCGCCGAAGCCCCGCTGTTCGACGCGGTGACCCCCTCCAACACCCCCGCGCAGGTCGGCAACGTCCGCTACCGCGAGGAGTCCCTGACCGCCGACGCGATCTCCAAGCAGGAGATCCGCGTCTCGGGCCAGAACCTCCAGACGCTCGACGCCAACGGCAACCCGACCCTCATTGCCAACGGCACGGGGATGGGCAGCGACGTCTGGACGTTCGACCCGGTCGCCGGCTTTGTCAGCCTGGGCGACGTCTCCGACGTCAACGGTAGCCCCATCGTCACCCCGAGCAACGGCGCCTCGTACAAGCTCGACGCGCGCTTCGAGTCCACCCTGGCTCCCGGCAAGGACAACACGATCGCCGACATCGACGCGACGCAGTGCAGCCTCGTGATCGTCAGCGACGACGCCGGCAACGTGACCGCCGTCAGCGACGTGCTCGGCGACGCGGCGGCCTGCCAGCCCGCGCCCTGAGCTAGCGCACTACCACCGAGATCCACGGACGCCGGGCGGCCCCTCGCCCGGCGTCCGCTCCCCCTCCTCGCTCCTTCCCCTGCCCCCCGTCCGTCGGGAGTCCAGTCCCATGCCCGCCACCCTCATGAAGGCCGCCCCAGCCGCCCTGCTCGCCGCCGCCGCCCTGCTCGCCGCCCCACCCGCCCACGCGGTCGTCCCCTCCAACAACGGCAAGATCGCCTTCACCCGCGAGGTCACCCCGGGCAACACGGAGATCTTCACGGTCGAGCCCTCCAGCGCCGGCGTGACCCAGCTGACGTCGAGCACCGGAACCGATCGCAGCCCAGCGTGGTCGCCCGACGGCACGCGGCTCGCGTTCACGAGCGGCCGCGGCGGGAGCGACGACATCTACGTCATGAACGCCGACGGGACCGGCGTGACCCGGCTGACCTCGTCTCCGGCAGCGGACGGCGATCCCGCGTGGTCGCCGGACGGCCAGCGCATCGCGTTCACCAGCGACCGCAGCGGCCATCGCGAGATCTGGGTCATGCCCGCCACCCCCGGGGCGACCGCCACCCAGCTCACCGACAACGTCCTTCAGCCGCTCAAGACGCCCATGCTCACCGTGATGCGCGGCGTCTCCGTCGAGCCAGTGTGGTCGCCGGACGGGACGAGCATCGCCTTCTCCAGCGACCGCCTGCCCGCGCGCAACTACCAGGCCTACGTCATGCGCCCGGACGGCAGCGGCGAGACCGCGATCACCGCAACCCCAGGAGCGAACGGACACCCGTCCTGGGCGCCCGACGGGCGGCGCATCGCCATCGCCGGCACGGGCTTCCTCGGCGACGGCATCTATCTGGTCAACCCGGCCGGCGGCATCCAGTCCAGCCTCGCCAACGACATCACCTGGGACAGCGATCCCGCCTACTCGCCCGACGGGACGAAGATCGTCTACCGCAGCACGTTCAACCCGACCGGCGACGGCCTGTACGTCATGAACGCCGACGGAAGCGGCAGCACGAGGCTGACGCACCTCCGAGACAGCGAGCCCGACTGGCAGCCGTGCGCGACCTGCGCGCCGCCCGGGGCCGGCGGCGGCACGACGGGCACAACGGAGGGCGGGCCGGCCGGAGGTGGCCCGACCGCCACGCCCGCGGCGCCGCCCGCCAAGACCGGCGGAACGGTCAACGGCAAGCCCACCGACAACCCGTTGACGGTGTTCAGCGACCCGCTCGGCAACAGCGCGCCCGCGGCCGACGCCCCGAAGTCCCGGCGCGTCCGCGTGACGCCGTCGCGCGTCCTGCCCGGTGACGTCCTCGCCGTCCGCGTCAACGTCGCAGGCATCGACACGCAGCAGAAGGTGCACCTGCTCGGCATCACGACAAGAGCGCTGGGGCGCTGCGCGGCCAGGTCGCGCGCCGCCATGCGCCGCTGGCTCTTCGACCGCTACGGTGACGGCCGTCCGGTCGCGCTGGTCACCGATCCCAAGGTCAGCCGCGACGCCAAGGGCCTTCTCCAAGCGTACGTCGGGCGAAGCACAC
>VAWY01000176.1 GCA_005888335.1 Actinomycetota bacterium | reverse complement strand
GATGCCATGGCGCCGGAGTCGATCGCCACTCCGATCAGATGCCACGTTGGCGGCAACGGGTGCTCACGGCGGCGGTAGACACAGATCCACACGCGATCGGACTCCACGCGGAACCAGTGAGAATTGCCGGCGAGCTCAACGCGCTGCACGACCTTGCCCGTATCACTGTCGAGCTGGGTGAGGGTCGAGGTCTGTGTCGCCGGGTCGGAGAAGCCCAGCGTCCACAACGAGCAGCCCGCCACCACCAGCCTGGGAGAGCGCAGCTCTGGCTCACCGATCACCCGGGTGACGCCAGCTTGCTCGTCAAGCTGTGCCAGCCGTCCATCGGGCATCAGGCCCCAGACGCCCGCCTCTCCGGAGCTCAGGGCCCACAGCGACGTTTCGCTCGACCGGATCTCGTCATGCGCAGGATCAAACCTGACGACGCCGCTCCGGAACCGGACCCAGATCGAACCGTCCTCGTGCACGAGCAGGTCTCGGGTTTCGGTGTCTCCTGCTCCGGGACGGGGAACCGGCTTCGGGCCGATGACACGTTGATCTTCGACGCGCGCGAGCACGGGCAGCAGCCCTTCGGCCACCCATGCGCCCGTCGCCGACGGCGCGATCAGGCGTGGAGTGAAGATGCGGCCCGCCCACAAGTCGCGTCGATGAGGGCGGGCAGGCGGATTTGAGGCGCCGGACGGCGTCATGCCAGTTGGCTCGGCAGCGGGACGTGCAACCTTGAGGTCGCTGGGAGGGCGAGGGGAACTGAGAGGGAACGTCGCCCGGGATTCGGGCGGCCAGACCCGGCGCACCGGTCCGACGGAAATCGCGATCAGAACAGGCGTTGCTGTCCGTCGGCGTCCTCTGGCGGCCCGTCCAAGTTCGATCGCACCCAGGAGGTCGCCGGTTCGAGTCCGGCTAGCTCCATTTCGGCTCTACAGGCGGGTTTCCGCGTTTGGTTTCGTGCGCTGATATGGCTCTGACGGGCGCCATCCCCAATTCGCTATCCCCAGAACCCCTCGCCGCGAAGTCCGTCGCCTCACGATTAGCATCGGAAGGGTGACCGCGAAGGAGAAGCTGCTCGAGCGTGGACCGCACCGGTCGGAGGAGCAGGCCGAGCGCGCCCTTCGTGCTGCCGAGGGTGACGTGGACGATTGGGGGGACTTGCGCGCCCAGACGCAGGAGCTCGCCGAGCAGGCCGAGCGGCGCCTGCGAGAGCGCGAGCAGGCTGCCGGCGAGAGCTGGTGAGGCGCCCGGTCCGCGGCGAGGTCTCGTGGGGCGAGACGGTGGCGCAAGGACGCCGCCCGTACGTCGTCTTGACCCGCGATGAAGCGATCGAGCAGCTCAGCGAGGTCATCGTGGTGCCGCTCACGACGACCGGGCGGGAGCTCTCAAGCGAGGTCGAGCCAGACGTTGTGGACGGGGTGCCGACGGCGTGCGTCACGAGCTTCGACAATCTCTCGACGATCGCGAAGGGGCAGCTCGTGGAGACGATCGCGACGCTCGACCCCGCGAGGATGGACGAGATCTGTCGCGCGCCGAACGCCGGGAGATCGTGCCGGTTTGCTCGCAGTCTTCGCTTCGCTGATCAAGCGGGCGGCAAGGCGGCTCACCTCGGCGGCGTCGGCGATGTTCCAGAACGCGACGAGCGGCGGCTCGTAACTCTTGGCCAGGAACCAGCCCGGGTCGCCGGCGAGTACCGCCGCCTGCTGGTAGATCGTCGCGCCGATCATCACCGTGCCGCGCCCGTCGCGGCGGGTCCGTTGGCTCACCGCCGGGCCGGTAGCGAGCCACACGAACGCCGTCTGACGGCCGGCCCGCCACGTTGGTTTGATCACCAGCGCGCGCAGATTCGTGAGCGCGTAGGCGGTCCGCCGGCCCAGGTAGCGGCGGGCGATCAACCGGCCCGGCACCAGGTACAGCCCGAACGCGGCGAACAGCAGGCCCCACAGCAAGAGGAACAGTCGAACGGGGACCCGCCGGAGCTGATGGTCGAGGTCACGATGATCGCCGCCAAGATGAACGCGAACAGGGCCGCAGCCGGGCCTACGGGGAGCATCACCAGGTCGTCGGGGACGAGCCAGCGGCTCGTGTCGGGTCGCCCGCTCCACCGCAGCCGTTCCCCCGGCTGGAGCTCGGCGATCAGGGGTTCGTCACGGACCTGATCGAGCAGCACCATCGCAGTTTCGGCGGCCACGGCCGGCGCCTTGAACCAGCTGGCCGCTCCGATCGCTCGCCTGGGCGCAGCCGCCGGCCGCCCGCACGGTCATGGTCACGAATCCCGCGCATTGCAAGACGCTCGGCGCTGATCGCGGCGTGCGCGTCGCGACTGGAAAGCAGGACGCGTCATGCCACCGTCAGGGCGTGATGATGACCCGGCCGAACGCCTTTCGGCTCTCGACGTACGCGTGCGCTGCGGCCGCGTCCGCGAGCGGGAACGAGCGATCGATCTCGACGTGGAGTTCGCCGCTTGCGACGCGCTGGAGCATGTCGCCGATCATTGGGTGGATGCGGGCGTACTCGGGGAGGATCGCGCCGCCGAGGAAGACGCCGCGCAGCGTGTTGTTGCGTGTCCAGAGCGAACGGGCTTCGATCGCCGAGCCCGCGCGGGCGGCCACGCCGACGCTGACGAGCGTCGCCCGGTACGTGAGGACGGCGACGCTGTCGACGAGGTTTTGGCCGCCGATCGAATCGATGACGATGTCCACGCCGCGGGAGTCGGTCAGCTGGTTGGTGCGCTCGACGAAGCTGTCGGTCGCGTAGTTGATCCCGTGGTCGAGCCCGAGCGCCTTCAGCCGTTCGAGCTTTTCGTCGCTGGAGGCGGTCGCGATCACGGTTGCGCCCGCGCGCTTGGCGAGCTGGATCCCCGCCATTCCGACGCCGCCTGCTCCGGCGTGGATCAGGACAGTTTGGCCCTCGGTGAGGCCGCCGGCGGTGAACAGGCACTCGTACGCGGTTCCGAACGCGACCGGCACGCACGCCGCGCGGGCCGCATCCAGCCCGGCGGGGATCGGCCAGGTCATGGCCGCGGGCACCTCTCGCCTCGCGGCGTGCGATCCGGCTGCGTTCAAGGCCACCACCCGGTCGCCGACCGCGCGTCCCTCGACGCCGGCGCCGACCTCGCTCACGGTCCCGGCGCTCAGATAGCCGACCACATGTGGCACCTGGGGTAGCTGCCCCGCCGCGCGGGCGAGCAGGTCACCGCCCTCGAGGCTGATCGCCTCGGCATCGACCAAGACGTAGCCGTCCGGGCATTCCGGCTCGGGCACGTCCTCGTAACGAAGCACGCCGGGGTCGCCGTTCTCGTAGATCACTGCTGCCTTCATGTGGGTAATCCTTCTCGTCGAGACGCCACGAGGCCGGTCGCGGCTTGTTTGTTCTGCTCGATGGCGTCGCCTCCGTTGCCGTTCAGTGAGGCCGCGATCATCTCAGCGATCCGGCCCGCGGCTTCCCATGGCGGTGTGTGCCCGACGCCTGCGAGCAGCGTGTGGGTGAGCGCGTTTGATGGTGGGAGCGACGCGCGCGTCGTGTTCGCCGAAGATCAGCTCGGCCGGTACGCCGGACGCGCTCAGGCGATCTGCCAGCGGAGTTTCGGCAAGGTAGGTGTCGATCGCGCGGGACGCGGCGACGAGGTTCCGTCGCCCCGTCGCTCGGAGATCGGCGACGAACTGGTCGGGGATCGGCGTGTTCGGAGCAGACGCGGTGCGCAGTGCTTTGCGTTGCTGCGCGCCGGTTGCGGCCGTCCAGATCACCTCACCGATCCCGGGGACGGCCAGCGCCCGCTCGACCGGGCGGCTGGCGACCAGCCGGCTTTCGGGTGCCCACGGTGTGCAGGGAAGGATCAGTTTGCGAGCGAGGCCTCGGTGTCGCTGCGCGATTGCGGTCGCGACCAGCCCGCCGCGGGCGTGGCCGACGAGCACCGCGGGGCGTGGGATGAGCTCCGCGGCCAGGACGGCCTCCTGCTCGATCGAGCCTGTGCCGGTCAGGTTGAGCGCGTGGACGCGGGCGTGCGGTTCGATCAGGGGGAGCACACGGTCCCAGGTGTGGTGCGATCCGCCGAGCCTGTGGATCAGTACGACCAGTGGGGCGTCTGCGGGCGCGACGATGAGCGCGCCGGCGCCCATCAGGCGGCCACCGGCACGGCGGTTGCGGCTGGGCGGTGCATCAGGTGCGCGGCGGGGTCGAACCGCAGCGTCCGTCGCCGGTAATCGAACGTCGTGCCGGGCCAGAGGTTCGCGTTGGGGCCGCTCTCGTTCAGATAACTCCGTCGGTCGTGGCCGAACGGATCGCCGCCGCGATCGACGCGCTGCTCGCCGCGACGAAAATATCGGCCCAGGAGTTGTGCGCTGACGCAAAGCAAGTGAGTTTCAGTTCGGCCTCGGCGCACCTGCAAGTCGCCAGCACCGCGTTTCCGGACCGGCGTGGCCAGGCCGACGGCGGTGGGCAGGTCGAGTTCGCCCCTGCAGTCCGCGCAAGACAGGGCGCTCGGCGACGTAGACGAGATGCTCGTGCCGTGAGGAATGCAGGAGTCGACGATGCGGCCTCGCGGCTGCTCAACCTGCTCCCAGAGGCCGTCCGGCGCCTGGCGCCCACGTAGGCGACGCAGGCCTCCGTCGTGATCGTTGAAGCCGCCGGGCACTCGATCGGCCCCGACGACACGGGTCATCTCCGCGAGGTTGGCGCCCTTGCCGCCGAGCAGCTCGCTCATCTCCCGGGAGGCCTCGTTGAAGTCGTGGACGAGCTTGACGCCGGTCTCGTCCATCGCGCAGCCGGGGTATACCGCCTCAGTTCGTTCGCGCGATCCTTCCGCGCCGGGAATCGGCGCACCGGGCGAGGAGGACGCGTAGCGTGCCCGATCGCGCTCTTGCGGGAGGCGCGTCCACAACTCGGCCGCAGGGGTAGTTGCATATGGCCGTTCGATTTTGGTTCGCTCTTGCCATGGCGACGGCCTCGTTCGCCGTCGCGCCATCGGTCGCGTCGGCCTCGGGCGTGGCCTATCCGGATGCCGACTGGACCGAGGCGTGGATCCAATCGCCGTCGAGCGCGGGTGACGCGACCCTGCACGCCGACGTCCTGCGCCCCAAGGGCTACACGAACGCCGACAAGACTCCGGTGATCCTGTCGATCGGCCCCTACTTCAACCACTCCGGCCAGACGGGGCCGGCGGGGCCGGCGGAGGGCACGAACTACGACCCGGTCGGGCCGAACGCCGGTCCCTCGGAGCGGTTCCAGGACTTCGTCGAGGGGTCGGGCCTGCTGAAGAAGGGCTACACGTACGTGATGGTGGACCTGCGCGGCTTCGGCGGCTCGAACGGGTGCCTCGACTGGTCGGGCCCCGGCGAGCAGGCCGACGTGGTGAACGCGGTCAAGTGGGCGGCGAGCCAGCCGTGGTCGACGGGCCGCATCGGCATGTACGGCAAGTCGTACGACGCGCTTACGGGACTGATCGGCGTCGACCATCGCCCGCCGGGCCTGGACGCTGTCGTCGCTCAGGAGCCGGTCTACGACGACTACCGCTACCTCTACGGCGACGGGATGCGGCGCCTGAACGCAGTGGCGACACCCGCGCTCTACGACGGGATCGCGGCGACGCCGGGACCGCTCACCGACGACCCGAACTACAACCAAAGCAGCCTCAACAGCCCGGACTGCCTGGCCGAGAACTGGGCGGCCCAGGCCGGCGACGACAACCACGACTCGGACTTCTGGAAGCTGCGCAACCTGATCCCGGGCGCGACCGGGTCGAACGTCCCGCTGTTCCTCACCCAAGGCCTGACCGAGAACAACACGGTTGCCGACGGGTTGCAGGAGTACCTCGCCAACCACACCGGCTACGAGCGAGGCTGGCTGGGTCCGTGGGAGCATGTGCGCGGCAACGAGACTTGCGCTTCCGGCGACAGCTCCACCGGTTGCGACGACTCGAATGTCGGCCGCCTGAAGATGGGCCGCGCGGGCTGGTTCGACGAGGTCATGCGCTTCTACGGCCGCTACCTGAAGGGCGAGAGCCCCACGGTCGCGGATCCGCCCTTCGCGGTCCAGACCACCGACGGCGTCTGGCGCGCGGAGAAGCAGTGGCCGCCGGCTGACGCGCGTACGTACACGACGGCGCTCCGCAACGGCAGCTACGTCGACCACGCCCAGTCCGTGGCGACCGGGTGGGACGCCTGGTCGAGCCTTGCCACGGCCGACGGCACGAATCCCTCAGATCCGACGGTCCAGTCCGGCGTCTGGACCGTCTCCACGCCGCTGCCGTACGACGTCCACCTCTCGGGTGAACCGACCGCCTCGGTCGACGTGACGACATTGCTCCCCAACGCCAACCTCGCGATCGATGTTTACGACCTCAGCCCTGACGAGAACGGCGGCTGGACCGGCCCGCTCGTCACGCGCCAGGGCCACCTGGTCAGGAACCCGGGTGACACGGCCATCCCGCTCACGCTCTGGGGAGCCGACTGGAAGCTCAAGGCCGGCGATCGCATCGCCGTGCGCGTGACCGACGACAACCAGGACTGGTGGCTGATGGCCCCGCCAAGCGGCCAACCGGTGACGGTGCGCGGCGGCTCAATTACCCTGCCGTTCCTCACGTACCGCCGGCCGCAGACGATCCAGGGCGACCCGGGCGTCCAGCTCGCCGACTACCTGAAGACACACACGGCCACCGCCCCGGACGACGCGGTGAGCTCGGCGGTCGGCTTCACGCTGCCGCCGCCGATGAAGAAGGCGCCGAAGAATTCGCCGTACAGCGGCGGGTACACCGAGCCGGTCGGCGGCCCAGTCCACGGGCACTAGTAGGCGTACCGCCTAGTAGTGGCTGGAGAGCGCGCCGAAGCGGCCGGCTCGTTATCGCCAGCTGCCAAAACGGCGATAACGACGCACGTTCTTGACAGAGACGGTCGGCTCATCGTCACAGTCCCAGAGACCGTCGAGGCCAGCGCCGAGGAGCTGGCCCCAGCGCTCCAAGTCGCCTGACCATCGACAAGCCGCAGATCTCGGATTCCGCGCCAAACGGGGGGATGCCCGTCGGGAAGCCAAAGGAGGTGCCGCGACGCACCCTCACGAGAATGTGTATGTGGGTCGACAGGCACGGCTGGGACGACCACGCGATGGGCCTCGACGACCCCGCTTCCCGCCGGGCACGCGCTGGGCTCACGTTGTCGGCAGCAGCTCGAGCAGGACGGAGAACAGCGGCGTCACGATGCGCGAATGCGGATACACGCGGTAGGTGTTGTAGGCGGCGCCGTCCCGCATCGCGAACACGCTCCACCCCGCGCTCACGGAAACGGCCGACTCAAGGTCCGGCGCCCCGACCTCCTCGCGGTAGTCGCGCAGCCACTGCGGCGCCTCGCGGAGCAGCTGGCCCATGTCGAACTCCTCGCGAACGACGCCCGACATCTCCTCCCGGCGGAACGCGTAGCCGTAGTCGAACAGGAAGTCGCTCCCGTGAGCGGACACCCACGGCACCGTCCACCCGCGCCGCTCCTTGTAGGCGGCGAGCTTCTCGAGCGGCGCCTGCGACATGCAGACCAGCGTCACGTCGCGGTCATTCAGGTGGACGACCACGCCGCCGAGCCCGTCGGCGAGCGACGAGCAACCGGGGCACGCCACCTCCCAGTCCGCCCCGAACATCAGGTGGTAGATGAGCAGCTGCGAGCGACCCTCGAACAGCTCTGGCAGCGTCCTCGAGCCCTCCTCGGTGGCGAACGTGTACTCCCTCTCGACCGGGACCCACGGCAGCTCCCGCCGCTGCTGCTCGACCCGCTCGGCGTGCGCCTCGAGCTCGCGCTCGGCCGCGAGCAGCTCCTTGCGCGCCGCCTGCCAGTCCTGCTCCGTCCCGACGTTCATCGGACCTCCTTGGCTTTGATCTCGTCCTCGTTGGAACGGCGCGACGGCGGAAAACTCATCGGCAGTCCGAAGGGCCCGAACAGCTCCGGCCGGTCCCAGTGGACGACCTCGACGACGCGCCCCTCCTCCACGCGCAGCACCGCAAGAGCGAGCGGACGGTAGCGCCGCTCGCCCAGCGCCCGTAGGTAGACGGCGAACGCGGGCTGCAGGTTCGCGGCGGCCGGCACGAACAGGTGCTCGCCCGGCGCGGCGTGCTTGTCGCTGGCGCGCCGGAACGCCTGGAGGCCGTCGTACCAGACCGCGCGCGGCGGGAACGAGAAGCGCGCGTCGGCGCGCACGAGCGCGGCGAGCGCCGCGAAGTCCCGGAGCTCGAGCGCCTCGATGTAGCGCCGCGCGACGTCGCGCTCCTCTGGGGTCGGGTCGTCAGAGCGCACCCACTCGACCCGGCGCGACGGGAGGCGCTCGCGGAGCTTGGCGCGCGCCCGCTGGAGCGCGCTGTTCACGGCGGGCACGCTCGTGCTGAGCAGCGTCGCCGTCTCGCGCGCCGAGAACCCGGCCGCGTCGCACAGGATCAGCGCGGCGCGCTGGCGCGGCGGCAGGTGCTGGATCGCCGCCACGAACGCGATCTCGAGCGTCTCGCGCGCAACAGCGGCCTCGTGCGGATCGACCAGGCCGTCCGGGTAGGGATCGAGCCACGGCACGTCGGAGGCGACCGGCGGCGGCTCGACCTCCGGGTCCGCCGCCGACGCGACGTCCGCCGGCAGCAGCCGCGGGGAACGGCGCGCCAAATGGTCGAGGCACGCGTTCGTCGCAATGCGATACAGCCAAGCGCGGAACGACCACCGCCCCTCGCGCCGGAACCCCTTTCGCGCGCGCCACGCGCGCGCGAACGTCTCCTGCACGAGGTCCTCGGAGTCCTCGAAGGACCCGACCATGCGGTAGCAGTGCGCCTGCAGCGCACGGCGGTGGCGTTCGAAGAGCGCGGAGAAGGTGATCTCGTCGGCGTCCATCGCCGACTCAGACCGCGCCTCCACGCGCTACTCATCGGTCCTGTCGTCGAGGCGTGGGACCGGGACCAGATCGCGGCGGCCGGAATGCGGCGCGCTGGCCGCCGTCGCACGGAGCTCGCACGAGGAGCCGCAGACCAAGCGCGGGAGAGCCGACCTGCCCGGCAGCAGCACGCGCGTCGCCCGCGTCGAGGTCGCCGATCGCCACGAGCGCACCGCGACGCGCCAGGGCCTTCGCGGTCGCCAGCCCGATGCCGCGGGCGCCGCCCGTGATGGCCACGACCCGGCCCTGCAGCTCAGTCTTCGAGGCTGGCGGCCTCATTGCGCGTGCCGATGGAGGAACTCGACCTCGGCGCGCAGCACGTTGTCGTGGTCCTCACCGCCCTCGTACGGCCCGTAGTGACCCGCGCGGCTGCGGAGCAGCTCGGCCTTTGGAGCGCGCTGGGCGACGCGCAGCGCCGGACCGACGGGGGCGATCGTGTCGGTCTCGGGGACGACGAGCAGGATCGGGCACTGGATCTTGGCCGCCTTCTGCGCCGGTCGGTGAGCGCCGAAACCGAGGAGCGAGCGGGCGGCGACCTCGTTGTTCCAGTCGGTGCCTTCGGGGGGAGTGATGAGCGGCAGTCCGGCGATCGCGTCGGCGTTCGCGATCGCGCCCCATTCGCCCTCCGCGACGCTCGCTTTGATGTAGATCGGCCGGCGCCCGAGTAGCGATCCGAGCCGGTCGAGCACGCCGACCGCGAGCAGCCTCAGCAACCGGGAGAGCGGGACCATCGTCACTCCGGCGAGGCCGTCGACGAGCGGACATTGCGCGATCGCGCCACGCAGGCGCGGGTCCGTCGCGGCGAGCTCGACGACGTGCATCCCGGAGAACGAGGTGCCCCAGACGAAGATCCGCGTCTCATCGATCTCTGGATGTGCGATCGCCCAGTCGATCACGGTGCTGTAGTCCTCGCGCTGTCGCGGCACGGACGTCTCGAAGCGCGGCCGCCCCGTGGACCCGCCCCACTGGCGGTAATCGAAGGCGACCGCGGTGAACCCTTCGCGGCAGAATCGCTCGGCGAACGGCGCGAGCCCGCCGGCCTTCACGCCAGCGAATCCGTGAGCCATCACGACCGCCGGGTGAGGTCCCTCGCCTTCAGGTCGGTAGAGCCATGCCTCGATCTCGTCGCCCGAGGCGATCGGGATGCGGACCGTGGTGCGAGGCGGCGTCGCGGGGTCGTGGCTGGTGGTCACCGTGGTGCTCCTGTCGGGGTCGGGATGATGCGCTGGCGCTGGAGGTCGTCGAACAGCTCGGTGAACATGCGGTCGGTCTCGATGAAGGCGTCGAAGCCGTGCCGGCGGGCTTTGAGCGTCGAGCGCGCGATGTCCCACTCGGTGCCGAAGATCGCGTCGGCGAAGCCCCATGAGACGACCTCCTCGAACGGGTAAGGGCGCAGGTTGTGTTTGGCGACGATGCGGTCCCAGACGGGCGCCTTGTCGGCCATGAACCGCGTCAGGGACAGGTGTCGCGGCTCGGCGGTCGGGAGGTCGAATGACTCGGCGAGCTGGGGCCAGAGGTTGCACCAGCGAAAGACGTCGCCGTTGGTGATGTTGAATGCCTCGGCGGCGCACGCTGGGGTCGTGGCGGCCCACTGCGCGGCCGCGGCGAGGATGCGCGCGTCGGTGACCTCGTACAGCGCGGTCCAGGCGCCCGCCTTGCCCGGGAACGCGAACGGGACGTCGAGCTCGGCGCAGATCGCGGCGTAGACGGCGATCGCCATCATCAGGTTCATCGGGTTGCCGACGGCGAATCCGCAGACGGCCTCGGGGCGCAGCGCCGACCACGTGAAGCCGTGTCGGGCAGCCGCGGATTCGAGCCAGTCCTGCTGGTCGTAGTAGAAGTTCGGCGGCATGTGCCGCGGGTCGTCCTCGACCGCGGGCGTGCGAAACGGGCCGAGGTGGCAGCCGTACCACTTGCCGCCCTCCATGAGGTTGACGTGCTGCAGGCGCGGTGCCGCCGCCACCAGCGCGTCGACGGCGTTGGCGAGCAGCGCGACGTTCGGCGCGACCTCCTCGGCGTACG
This sequence comes from Actinomycetota bacterium, assembly GCA_005888335.1. The sequence goes on along the minus strand of VAWY01000176.1, from coordinate 4,654 downwards.
TGGGCATCGCCTGGTAGGCCGCGTAGAAGACGTGCGTGGTCTGATCGAGCTCGGCGAGCTTCGCGTGCGCGTCGCCGCGATCACTGAGATCGACCGATACGAACCGAGCGGACGTCTCGAAGTCCGGGCGCCGTCGCGACAGCGCAACGACCCCCCAGTCCGGGTGCTTGGTCAGATGATCGATCAGCGCCCGGCCGATCACCCCGAGACCCCCGACGACGACGGCATTGTTCCTGGCCATGGCGCGGGTGTCCTCAGGCGGCGGCGGCGACGCCGCCGTCGACGGTGTAGTCCGCACCGGTGACGTGCTTGGACACGTCCGACGCGAGAAAGGCGATCACCCGGGCGACGTCATCGGGGTCGCCGAGCTTGCCGAGTGGCAGCTTGCGGACCTCCCTGGCGAAGTGCTCGATCGCCGCGTCCTTTTCGAGCCCGTACTCCTCCGCGAGCGAGTCGGCGAATCCGCCGGGCTTGTCCCAGGCCGGCGTGCGCGTCGGCCCGGGAGAGACGCAGTTGGAGCGGATACCCGCAGGCCCGAACTCGATGCTGATCGCCTTCGAGAGCATCAACACCGCCGCCTTGGAGACGCTGTAGTCCACGAAGAACCGATCCGGAGCACGACCGACATCCGACGCCACCGACACGATCGCCCCGCGGCCCTGCTCGACCATGTGCGGCAACGCCGCCCGACACGCTCGGACCATCGAGTAGAAGTTGACGGCCATCAGAGCGTCCCAATCGGCGTCGGACACCGCGAGAAAGCTCTCGCGGAACGGGAACGTGCCGACGTTGTTGACGAGCGCGTCGATGCTGCCGCGCGCCTCGATCGCGGCCGAGATCAACTGCTCGGCGCCCGCTGCCGTAGAGAGGTCGACCGTGACGGGCGTCACCGCGTCCGACAGCGCGGCGGCGGCTGACGGATCGAGGTCGCCGGCGACCACCGAACCGCCCTCCTCGAGCACGACCCGGCAAGTCGTGAGTCCGATCCCCGAGCCGGCGCCGGTGATCACGACGACGCGGCCATCGAGTCCGTAGTTCATCGCATGCTCCTCGTCGAGTCCGGCGTCTCCAGCCCGCACCCGCACCGTCCGCAGACGGGGACCTCGTCGACGCCGTCGCGCCGCTCCAGATAGAGCGTGGCGCTCAAGGCGTCGCCGGTTTGGTGGACTGTGGCGCTCAACGGGATCAGCTCTTCGCGGATGCGTGCGTCCAGCGTGCGCGCGTCGGGCCAGTCGACCTCGACGAGGTTGTCCGCGGGGTCGCGGAGGTACATCTGCACCGACCCGTCGGGAAGCTCGTACATCGCTGAGAAGAACGCGCTGTCGTCGCGCAGTCGCTCCTCGCGGGCCCGCCAATAGACGGCGTCGAAGTCATCGACGCTCAGGCCCACGTGATGGAACTGCGGCGCCTGCGCGTCTGAGCGAACGAACAGGTGCAGTTGCTGGCGACCCAGGCGCAGCCACGCGACCGGGAACGCGAACGTCGGCGCGGGGATTCGCTCCATGCCGAGGAGCTGCTCGTAGAACGCGGCGGACTCCTCGAGGTCGTGCGCGTGGATGCTCACGTGGTTGATCGAGATCGCTCTCATGGCCAGGACTGTCGCCGCTCGTGAGCCATAACGCAAAGACGTCTATCCTTGGCGCTGGATAGACATCTCCTATAGCTGCGTCGACGACGACCATGAACCTTCGACAGTTGCAGTACCTGCTCGCGATCGCCGACGAAGGCTCGTTCACGCGCGCCGCCGAACGACTGCTCGTCGCCCAGCCGTCGCTCTCGCAACAGATCAAGAGCCTCGAGCGGGAGCTCGGCGGCCCGCTGCTGGAGCGTCTCCCCACTGGCGTCCGACTCACCGCCGCCGGCAAGGCGTTCCTGCCTGAGGCCCAGGCGGCCGTCACACACGCCGAACGCGCGCGGCGCAACGCTCGCAGCGCGCTGGGCCTCGAGGCGGGCGAGCTCGAGGTGGCGACCGTGACCTCGGTCGCGTTCGGTGTGCTGCCGCCGGCCTTCGAGCGCTGGCGCGAGCGCTACCCGGGGACGACGATCGCCCTGCGCGAGTACGCGCACCGTCGAGCGCTTGATGACGCCGTCCGCCTTGGAGTCGGCGACATCGCCGTCGGCCCGCGACCACCGCAATGGCATGGCCCGGTCGTCGAGCTCGGGTGGGAGGAGTTCGTCGCGGTGCTCCCGGCATCTGACCCGCTGGCCGCAAGTAAGCGCTCGGTTCGGCTCGAGCAGCTCGCCGAACGCGACTGGGTGCTGTTCGGGCCCCAGCACGGGCTGTCAGAGCTGATCCTCGAAACCTGCGCGCGCGCGGGCTTCGCACCCCGCAGGACGGTGCAGACCGGTCAGGTCGCCGCCGCTGGTCATCTTGCCGCGGCCGGCCTCGGTGTCACGATCATTCCGAACAACGTCGTCCCGGTGGGACTCAACGCGGCAGTCCGCAGCCTCAAGCCGCCACTCGCGCGCCAGCTCGTCGCGTTCACCCGCCGGGACTGGTCGCCTCTCGCCGCTGCGTTCTTGGACGTGCTGCAGGCGCAGGCATGGCAGCGCCGGCCTGCCTCGGCGACCGTCGTCGGGTGATCAGATCTGGGGCAGGGCGCCGCCGTCGACGACCCACTCGGCCGCGGTCACCTGGCTCGAGAGCGGCGAGATGAGGTAGGCGATGACGCGAGCCACATCGTCGGGCTTGCCCATGCGACGGGTCAGCAGCGGGCGGATGGTGGTCATGACTTGATCGATCGCGTTCTCCCGGTCGGTGCCGAGCGCTTCGGCGATCTGGTCGCCGAACCCGCCGGGCCGGTCGTACAGGGGCGTCCGCGTCATCCCGGGCGAGACGACGTTCGAGCGCACGCCTTGCGGGGTGAACTCCGTCGCGAGCGATTTGGACATCGACAGCAGCGCGAGCTTCGCGGCCGCGTAGTCGGGGTTGAACACCGCCGGCAGCCGCGCCGACTCGCTGGCCACGTGGACGATGCTCCCGCCGTCACCCTCGAGCAGCGCGGGGAGCGCGGCGTGGCTCATGCGGCGGGCCGCGTGGAAGTTGAGCTGGAAGGCGTCGAGCCACTGCTCTTCGCTGATGGCGAGAAAGCCGCTGTGGAGCCGCAGCCCTCCGGCGTTGTTGACGAGTCCGTCGATCCTGCCGTAGCGCTCCATGACGGTTTCCACGATGCGCGGGGCGCTCGTGGCGTCGGTCAGGTCGGCGCGGATCGCGCTGCCTTCCTGGCCGAGCCCGGACTCGACGTCGTCGCGGTCGACGCCGACCACGACCGCGCCTTCTGCGGTCAGCAGGCGAGCGGTGGCCTGCCCGATTCCTGCGGCCGCGCCGGTGACGATGACGACCCGGTCGGTGAGTTCGAGGTCCATGATTCCCGTTGCCTCAGGTCGCCGTCGCGGTCTCGGTGGCGAGCAGAGCGTCGCGGTGGCGGACCGCCCACTCGGCGAGGTGGATCGGCGGCCTGCCGAGGAGCTCTTCGACAGTGTCCGTGGTGACCGCGGAGTAGTCCATGCGACCGTCGTAGGTCTGGCGCAGCCACTCGAAGGTGCTGAGGGCGTAGTGGCCCTCCATGAACGACGGCGTGCTCGCCAAGCCCGCAGAGACGGCCTGCAGCAGCTCGTCGGGGGTGAAGACATCGGCCGGGATCGTCCGGCCGAGGGCCTCGCTGAGGATGGCGGCGGCCTGGGCGCCGTTGAGGACGTCGGTGGACATCCAGTAGCCCTTGTCCGCGTGAACGTCCGGGCCCTCGATCAGGACCTTGGCCGCCACCGAGGCGATGTCCGCGCCGGCGATCCAGCCGGTCGGCTTGTCGCCGGCGGGCCAGGGCAGGCGGCCGTCGCGCAGCGTGAACACGGACAGCAGGTTCTCCATGAACATGTGCGGATGCAGGTGCGTCCAGGGCACGCCGCTGCCCTCGATGTAGCGCTCGACCAGCTCGTGCCAGGCGAAATGCGGATCGGTCGAGCGGCCGTTGCCGAAGATGCCCAAATGGACGATGTGCCCGACGCCAGCGTCCGCCGCCGCGTCGGTGATCGTCTTGGTCTGGTGCGTCATCGCGACGGTGTAGCCGGTCATCACGAACAGGCGGTCGACCCCCTCCAGCGCGGCCGGGAAGGTCCTGGCATCGTCGAGGTCGAGCTGGGCGGCGGACCGTCCTTCGCTGCGCCACCGCGCGACGGAGTCCGGGTCGCGCGAGACGCGGACGACCTCGACCCGGTCGGAGGCGTCATCCAGTTCGGCGGCGATCGCTGCTCCGGTCATGCCGGTCGATCCGAGTACCAGCACACGCGGCTTCGTGCTCTTCATCAGTGGTCCTTTCTCAGGTCTGGGCAAGCGGCATTGCGTCGACTCTGGCCTGACCAGCCTCATAATGCAAAGACCTGAAAACCCACCAGGCGATAGGCGCTGCCTATCACACCGCCGAAGCGCCCGCCGCGAGGCCGTGCAGCGCCCGGCGGACGATGGCCTCGGCGAAGCCCGGGTCGATCGGCAGATGCCGGAAGAGCAATCGGTAGTAGAGGGGCCCGTAGATCAGGTCGATCGCGACGTCCGGATCGACGTCGGCAGCGATCTCGCCGTTGCTCGAGATCCAGTTCGACGAGATCGCCTCGACGCGCGTGAGCGGCTCTGTCACCGCCGACGAGCGCCACCACCAGC
>VAWY01000175.1 GCA_005888335.1 Actinomycetota bacterium | reverse complement strand
GGAGGTCGCGGAGTCGATCGGGCCTGCCGCGCTGGCGGTGGGCTGCGACGTCGCCGCCGAGTCCGACCTGCGGGCGCTGCTCGACCGCACGCGCAGCACGTTCGGTCCCGTCGACGTCTTCTGCGCCAACGCGGGCGTGGGCGTCGGGGTCGGGCTGGGCGACGGCGACGAGGAGTGGGCGACGGCGCTCGACGTCAACGTGCTCGCGCACGTCCGCGCGGCGCGCGCGCTCGTCCCCGAGTGGCTCGCCCGCGGGCGCGGCTACTTCGTCTCGACGGCATCGGCGGCCGGGCTGCTGACGCAGATCGGTTCGGCGCCCTACTCGGTCACGAAGCACGCGGCGGTCGCGTTCGCCGAGTGGCTGTCGGTGACCTACGGCGACCGCGGGATCGCGGTGAGCTGCGTGTGCCCGATGGGCGTCGACACGGCCATGCTCAACGCCGGCCTGGATGCGGGCGACGGCGCGGAGCGACTCGGCGCCCAGGTCGTCGCGCACGCCGGCGACGTCCTGTCGCCCGAGTACGTCGCCGACCGCGTGCTCGAGGCGATGGCCGAGGAGCGCTTCCTCGTGCTCCCCCACCCCGAGGTCCTGTCGTTCTTCCGGCGCAAGGGCAGCGACTACGACCGCTGGCTGCGCGGGATGCGACGGCTGCAGGCGGTGGTCGCATGACCGCGGCGGATCCGCGCACCGCGATCCTCGTCGACTTCGGCGGCGTGTTGACGACGAGCGTGAACGACGCGTTCCGCGCCTTCGCGACCGGGCTCGGCGCGCCACCTGACCTCATGCTGCGCCTCCTCGCCGAGGACCCTGAGTCCTCGCGGCTGCTGGTCGAGCACGAGACGGGCCGTCTCGACGACGAGGGCTTCGAGCGCGGCTTCGCGCGGCGCCTCGCCGCTGCCGGGGTAGCCGTCGAGCCGGAGGGGCTGATCCGGCGCATGCAGGCGGGCATGGCGCCCGACGACATGATGATCGACGCCCTGGCGGCGCTGCGCGCGACGGGCGTTCCCGTCGCGCTGGTCACGAACGCGCTCGGACGCGACTGCTACGACGGCTTCGACCTCGACGCGCTCGCCGACGCCGTGGTCATCTCGAGTGCGGTCGGGGTACGCAAGCCCTCGCGGCGCATCTACGCGATCGCCTGCGAGCGCCTCGGGGTCGCCCCCGCGGCCTGCGTGCTGATCGACGACCTCGAGCACAACCTGGCCGGCGCCGCGCGGCTGGGCATCGCGGGCGTCCTGCACCGCGACGCCGCGCGGACCGTGTCAGAGCTCGAGGAGCGCTTCGGGCTGCGCGCGGCCGCCTCGCCCGCCGGCTGACTCCCCGAGAACCGAGTCCCCCCACGATCGCGTCAAACCGCACGTCAAACTTGATATTGAGTTCAACATCGAAGGAGGAGAGAGTGATGGAGCTTCGTACCTGCTGAGCGGCTACGCGGCGGTGTTCTTCGGCTCGGCCGTCCTGCGCGACGGCCGGTTCCACATCGCCGGAACGCTCGTCGGCGTGCTCACCGTGGCCGTCGGCTTCAACGCCATCGCCCTGATCGGGCTGAGCACGTACTGGCAGTACCTGTTCCAGGGCGCCCTGCTGATCGTCGGCGTCGGCGTGGGGGCGCTGGCGCGACGTCGCGCCGCCGTCTGACCAGCCTTTCCCGACCAACGACCTAAGGAGACGAAAGCACCATGGACTTCGAGCTGACCGACCGCTGCAAGGACTACCAGGAGCGCCTGACCGCGTTCATGGACGAGCGCATCTACCCCGCCGAGGCGGTTTACGAGGAGCAGATGCGCGCGTCGGGTGACCCGCACTTTCACCCGCCGATCCTCGAGGAGCTCAAGGAGGAAGCCCACCGCCGCGGGCTGTGGAACCTCTTTCATCCCCACGAGGAGTGGGGTCCCGGGCTGACCAACGCCGAGTACGCGCCGCTGGCCGAGATCATGGGCCGCAGCGCGCACCTCGCGCCGGAGGCGACGAACTGCAGCGCGCCCGACACCGGCAACATGGAGGTGCTCACGCTGTTCGGCACCGAGGAGCACAAGGAGCGCTGGCTGCGCCCGCTGCTCGACGGCGAGATCCGCTCGGCCTTCGCGATGACCGAGCCCGACGTCGCCAGCTCGGACGCGACGAACATCGAGATGCGCATCGAGCGCGACGGCGACGAGTACGTGCTCAACGGCCGCAAGTGGTGGACGTCCAACGCCCTGCACGCCAACTGCCGCGTGCTGATCGTCATGGGCAAGACCAACCCCGAGGGACCGCCGCACCGCCAGCAGAGCATGCTCGTGGTGCCGCTCGAGACGCCCGGCGTGACCGTGGTGCGTGGGTTGCCGGTCTTCGGCTACCAGGACCGCGAGGGCCACGCCGAGGTGACCTTCGAGGACGCGCGCGTCCCGGTCTCGGCGCTGCTGGCCGGCGAGGGCGACGGGTTCATGATCAGCCAGGCCCGCCTGGGCCCGGGCCGCATCCACCACTGCATGCGCTCGATCGGCATGGCCGAGCGCGCGCTCGAGCTGATGTGCAAGCGCGCGCAGTCGCGCGTGACCTTCGGCCAGCCCGTCGCGAGCCGCTCCAACGTCCAGGACTGGATCGCCGAGTCGCGCATCGAGCTCGAGATGGTCCGGCTGCTGACGATGAAGACCGCCTGGTTGATGGACACCGTCGGCAACCGCCACGCGCGCGTGGAGATCGCGGCGATCAAGGTCGCCGCGCCGCAGGTCGCGCTGAAGGTCATCGACCGCGCGATCCAGGTCCACGGCGGCGGCGGCGTCAGCGACGACTTCCCGCTCGCCTCGATGTACGCCCACCAGCGCACGCTGCGCCTGGCCGACGGCCCCGACGAGGTGCACAAGCGCACGATCGCCCAGCGCGAGCTGCGCCGCTGGGAGGCGGACGGCGCGGCCAACGGCGCGCGGGCCGCGAGCGCTGTGGCGGGCTGACATGGCGACCCCGGATCTCAGCGGCCGCACCGCGATCGTCACCGGCGCCTCCCGCGGCATCGGGCTGGCGATCGCCGAGTCGCTCGTCGCGGCGGGCGCGAGCGCCGCGCCGGTGAAGGCCTACGCCGGGATCGGTTCGCGCAAGACGCCCCCCGGGGGTCCTCGAGCTCATGCGCCACCTGGCCCACCGGCGGGACCGCCGTACGCATAGCAGGCGGCGCTGCCGGCGAGCAGGAAGGGCATCCCGGCGTCGCGGAGCGCTGGGACGACCTTGCGCAAGGTGGATTCCAGCTCTGCCGCTCGCCCGCTCGTGGTCACGGGATGGGGTACCCGCAACGAGCGGACGTGGTCAGTCGACCGGCACCGAACGGTTCAGCGGCGTCGCCGTCGGGTCGTCGAGCTGCGTTCCCTGGGGGATCTGCGCGGACGCTGGTGCGTGGTGCACGGTGCGTCGCCGATGCGTGGCCAATCGTCTCGCGGCGGCGCTGACCGGAAGCGCTGCGAGCAGCACCACGAACGGGTCGACCGCCGTGCGATAGCGCGGCGTCTCCACGACGAGGAAGACGACGCTCAGGGTCAGGAGCGCGGGGACGGCCCAGACGAACAGCGGCGTGCGCCGCGCCCGGGCGGTCAGCGCGCCGCCCAGGGCGAGCGCCGCGAAGAGCCAGAAGCACGTCACGCCGGCGTCCGCCCAGCGTTCGTCGATGCCGATCGTGGCCGCCGTCGCGCGCGAGCGCTTCAGACCGGCAAGGTCGAGCAGGCGCACGGTATTCCAGAAGCCGACCTCCGCCACGTAGGCGGGATGGCGGCGGATGTAGTGCAGCGACGCGGCCCGCAGCTCGCGCTCGACCTCGGGCTCGGGCGTCGTGGCGACGCGGCGCCACAGTTGCGCGAAGGCAGGGACGTGGCGGATGCTGCGCCAGGCGCCGCGGTCGCCGCGCGCCTGGTCGTTGTAGGTCCCCGCGAGCGCCGACCCCAGCTGGGTCGACACGGGGACGAAGCTGTGCAGCACGACGGCGTTGCGGATCGTCCACGGCGACACGACGACGAGCGCGATCGCGACGAGCAACGCTGGCGGGACGAGGGCCGTGCGCGTGAAGCGCCCCGGCGCGTGGCCGCGGGCGCGCTCGCTGCCGCCCCAGACCGCCAGCGCGAGCGCCGGCAGGAGCACCACGCCGTTGGCGCGCGTGAGGACCGCCAGGCCGCCGAGCGCGCCGACGAGCACAAGCCAGCGCCAGCGATGAGCCGAGCGGCGGTGCTGCACCGCCGCGCACAGCGCCGCGAGCGCGAGCACGACGAACAGCGGCTCGGACATTACCGCGCCGCCGACGGTGATGAGCGGCACGTAGACCGCGCCGAGCGCCATCGCGGTGAGGCCCTCCGTCCGGCCCCACAGCTGCGCGGCGAGCAGCCCGATCAGCGCGACGGCGAGCGTCCCGATAACGGCCTGAGCCACTCGCGCGACGCGGACGCGCTCGGCGACCGCGGCGCGATCGACGCCCGCGACGCGGTAGACGCCGGCCAGGAGGTACGGGTAGCCGGGCGGGCGGAAGGCCGTCGGGCGACCGTGCGCGAGCGTGTCCGAGAAGCCGTGGCCCGCCGCGATCGAGACCGCGTGGCCGTCGTAGTCGTGCTCGTCGTACCGGAGCACGTGGCCGGGCGTCGCATCGAGATATGCGAGCCGGAGGACGAGCGCGAGCGCGACGACCAGCAGGCAGGCGCCCCCCCAGGCGAGGCCGGCCCGGCCGCTAGACACCTCGCGCCTGCGCGTCGGAGGCGGGACGGCGCAGCAGCGCCCACGTCCGGCGCCGGCGGTCGAGCACGAAGCGCGCGAGGACGGCCAGCGTGCGCAGGCCGTAGCGGACGCTCGTCGCGACGCCGACGCTCGAGGCCTCGCGGAAGTACCGCGTCGGGATGGGGACCTCGACGATCCGCGCGCCGCGCCCGATGACCTGCGCGAAGATCTGCTGGTCGAAGACGAACTCGTCGGAGTTGCGCAGGTAGGGGATCGAACGCAGGAGGTCCGCGGAGAACGCCCGGTAGCCCGTGTGGTACTCCGACAGCTGCGCGCCGAAGACGCGGTTCTCGATGCCGGTCAGCAGCCGGTTGCCGAGCCACTTCCAGCGCGGCATGCCCTCGGCGACGGCGCGATGGCGCAGCAGCCGCGAGCCGATGACCATGTCGGCCTCGCCGGCCAGGATCGGCGCCACCATCGCCGGGACGAGCGCCGGGTCGTACTGGTTGTCGGCGTGGACCATCGCGACGACGTCCGCCCCATCGAGCAGCGCGCGGGCGTAGCCGGTCTTCTGCGAGGCGCCGTAACCGCGGTTGACCGGGTGGCGCACGACGTCGAGACCGTGCGCGAGAGCGACCGCCTCCGTCGCATCCGGGCTCCCGTCGTCGACGAGGAGCGCCGCGTCCACGGCGTCGGCGGGCAGCCCGCGCACGACGTCGGGGATCGTTCGGGCCGCGCGGTAGGCCGGGAGGACGACGTGGACCTTCGCCGGCCCACCGCGGTCGCGGACGAGCGGGCGGGCCGCCCGCCGGACGGGCGTGCGGTGGGCGAGCACGACGCGCTCGTCGCCGAGCGACAGGCTCAGCGACAGGCGCTCGGGGATGCGCGCCGCGACCGCGAGCAGCGGGGCGCCGGCCGGGCCGAGGCGCTCGGCCAGACCGCCCACCCAGCGCCGCGCCGAGAAGCTGCGCACGAGGGCGACCTCGGTCGAGATCACCAGGCCGCGCGTGCGCAGGAGCTCGGCCAGCGTTCGGCGCGGAAGCACGACGGTGTGCGCCGGGAGATAGCCCCACCACCGCCCGCCCGCGAGGCGCGCCGGCAGCGATGACGGGTCAGGCGTCACGACGCAGAGCACGCCGCCCTGGCGCAGCAGCGCGATGCAGCGCTCGAGCCCGGCGATCGGGTCGTCGAGATGCTCGAGGACGTCGGCGAGCACGACGACGTCGAAGCCGCCGGGGTCCTCGAAGCCCTCGAGCGTGATCTCGCGAACCTCCAGGCTCAGGACCTCGCGCGCGTGGCGGGCGGCCGCGCGGGACAGCTCGAGCCCGACGGCGTCGTAGCCGCGCCGGCGCGCCTCGTCGAGCAGCAGGCCGTGACCGCAGCCGATGTCGAGCAGGCGCCCGGACGGCACGAACGCGCCGATGCGGTCCAGGAGCCGCCCCGCCGTCGCACGCCGGCCCGTCTCCTCAGCGAGGTAGGCGTCGTCGGCCATCTCGCGGTAGAGCTCGACCAGCTCAGGATGCGGGGGCAGCGTCGGCTGCTGGACCGCGCCGCACTCCACGCACGCGAGCAGCTCGCCGTGGCGCCGGGGCTCGTGGCGGGAGGGCGCCAGCGCGTCGGGCGTGACAGGCACCGCGCCGCCGGCCAACCACGGGCGCAGCTGCCCAGAGCAGATACGGCAGGCCAGGTCCACGGCGCGGAGTATCCAGGTACTTGGCCCGTCGCGGCGAGGATCGCCGCGACGGCGCACGCGGACCCGGGCCGCGCCGCGAGCGACGCATCGCTCCCCGCTCCAGAGCACCACGCGCTGACCCGAGCCGGCGGGGCGGCGGCGGTGCTTGCGTCCATACCGTTGAGGACGACGCGCGAGACGCATTCCCCACGATGGTCAGCGACGAGGAAGCGCCGCTCGGCGCTTCGGGTGAGTCTCACACCGACGTCGAGCCGCACGATCTTCCTCCGGAGCATCCCTCTCGAGAAGCGGTCGAGAAGGTCGCCGAGCGCGAGGGATGACCGCCCACACCGGGCGCCTGCCAACTCGAGGTCAGCGAATCCGATAGGGCACGGAGCTCAGCACGACGTGCGGCTCGAAGACAAGCAGCCATCGCAGGTACAGCGCCGTGCGGTTCTGCACGATGCTGCGAACCGGTCCGCCGAGGATCGGCTCGGGCAGGATGACCGCGGCGATCGCGTTTTTCTGACGTGTGATGGGCGTCAGCGTGTCGAGCAGCGGGTTGGCCAGCTCGCGGAAGGGACATTCGACGACCTCGAGTGAGATCGGCAGGTTGCGGCGTTCCCACGCTTCCTGGATCCCTTCGGTCGCCTCGGGGTGCAACGCGAAGAAGAGCGCGCGGGTGGGGAAGGAGTGCAGCGCGCGGGCGTAGTTGACGGCGTTGACGGTCGCGTCGTCGACGGCGGAGACGATCACGAAGGCGGCGCTGGCTTGCGGGTCGATGCGCTCGGGCGCGAGCGGCGCGGCGCCGGGCTCGGCGAGGACCGGCACGTCGGCGACGACCACGCCGGGCTCTGTCAGCAGGCGCAGCTTGAGCTCGAGCGCCGGCTGATGGCGCAACGGCTGCGCGAGCGACGGTTTGCGCATCAGCTCCGGGATCACGACGGTGACGAAGTGCGCGCCATCGGGACGCTCGAGCGCGTCGACGTGGTCGATCACGGTCGCGACGGGGTCGCGACCGTCGGTCTCGAGGACGGTGAGCTCATGCGGGTCGCCCAGTCGCTTCCACTCCGCCCGCACGTCGCGGGCGGTGCCGTGTCCGGCCACGTGGATGGCGTGGATGGCGTCCTGGTCGAGGTGGCGCACGTAGGCGAGCGCTTCATGGCTGGCGGGATCGACGTCCGGGACGTAGAGCACGACCATGTTGTGCACGGGCTCGTCGAGCGGCTCTACGGCGCCGCGCCGAAGCTCCGCCTCGATCGTCCGATAGCGCCCGTGAAGGCGTCGTAGCCCGACGACGATGAGCGGGATCGCGGCCACGACGACCCATGCCCCGTGCAGGAACTTGGTGGTGATGACGACGGCCGTTACGAAGCCCGTGGCGCCGGCGCCGAGCGCGTTGATCGCGAGCGCCCGTCTCCAGCTCGGCCGCGTGCCTGCCGGTACGCCGGGCAGCTCGCGCCCACGCGTTCGCCGCCAGTAGCGCACCATGCCGGCCTGCGAGAGCGTGAAGGCGCAGAAGACCCCGACGACGTAGAGCTGGATCAAGCGCTCGACGTTGGCGCTGAACGCGATCACGAGCGCGACGGCCGACGCGGCGAGGACGATGGCGCCGTTGGAGTAGACGAGCCGGTCGCCCAGGTCGCCGAACTCGCGCGGCAGGAAGCGATCGCGCGCGAGCAGGCTGGCCAGCCGCGGGAAGCCTTGGAACGCGCTGTTGGCGGCGAGGATGAGGATTGCGAAGGTGAGCAGCTGCACCGCGTAGAACAGCGCGCCGGGGAAAATCGCTCCCGTGGGGAAGATCGCTCTCGCGACCTCCGACAGCACGGAGACCGAAGCGCTCGGTGCGGCGTTGACCTGCACGGCGAGGAACGAGACGCCGCTGAACAGCACGATCGCGATCACGCCCATGGCACCCAGCGTCCTGGCGGCGTTGGCGCCCTTCGGTCGGCGGAACGCACCGACCCCGTTTGAGATCGCTTCGATGCCGGTCAGCGCCGTCGAGCCCGAAGCGAACGCGTGGAGGAGCACGAAGATCCCGATCGTCGCGCCGGCCGGTCCGATCGACCTGGGGTGAGGCACAGCAGCATGCGGGCAGTGACCGGTGCACTGGACGAGCCCGGCGACGATGGTCAGCAATACGACTGCCACGAACGCGTAGGTCGGCGCGGCGAACGCCAGCCCCGTCTCGCGCACGCCGCGCAGGTTGACCACCGTGAGCAGCGCCACGAACCCGACCGCCATCGGTACGGCGAGTGAGCTCAGGGACGCGTACGCCGAGGTGATGGCGGTCACCCCGGCGGAGATCGACACGGCAACGGTCAGGACGTAGTCGATCAGCAGTGCCGCCGCCGCGGTCAGGCCTGCCGTGGTACCGAGGTTGTCCTTGGCCACCGCGTACGCGCCGCCGCTCGTCGTGTACGCGCGGACCGTCTGTCGATACGACAGCACCACGATCGCCAGCAGAGCGGCGACGGCTCCCGACAGCGGCAGGATGAGGTCGCGCCCGGAGATCGAGACCGCGAACAGCACGATCATCGCCTGCTCGGTCGCATACGCGACCGACGAGAGCGGATCGGCCGAGAAGACCGGCAGCGCGAGCAGCTTCGGCAGCTCGGTCGCGCGCAGCTGGCGCGTCGCGCGCGGCGAGCCGATCAGCAGGCGTTTGGCCGTGTGCAGGGAGTTGGCCAGCCGCGCACGCCCGCGCCAGCGAGGGTGCCATCGGCCCACGAGCGTCCGCGAGCGCCTTCGCCGGAGGCGCTCGGCATCGTCGAGTGCCGGGTTCGGATGGTCCACGGTTCCACCCGGTCGACTACCCGGCAGCGCGTCGCGTGTGCGTTAAGGGCGTGGCCGGCTTCGCCACCGCGCTGGCGGCCGCGCTGGCCGATCCTCCTCCTTCCGGATCTACTGACTCTCGCGCGGCCAGCGCCCGTGGGGGCGCGTTCCTGGCCTCCGACGGCGCGAGCTGGATCACCGGCGAGACGCTCGTCATCGATGGCGGGCAGATCCTCGGCAAGCCGGCGAGCGACGGCGCCGCGGCATCGGTCGCGTGACCCGCGCGCTTACAGTTGCGCCGATGCGCAGCATCGAGTCCTCACTGATCTCGATGGCCGAAGCGCTCGAGACCGAGATCGATGCGCTCGTCGACGAGATGCTCGAGCGGATGCGCGCCGAGATCCCGGACTTCACGGCGCTCGAGCACCCCGAGCTCGACGACGCCACGCGCCGCAGCGCCTACGCGAACGTGCGCGCCGGCCTCGCGAGCCTCGTCGCCGGGCGTGCGGGCCTGGCGCCCGCCGAGGCCGAGGACGGGGCGCGCCGCGCCGCCCGCCTCGGCTTGGACCTGCCTCGGCTGCTGCAGACCTACCGCGTCGGCCACGCCGTGGCCTGGGAACACGTCCTTGCGCAGATCCAGGCGCTCGACCTCGACGACGAGACGCGCAACGAGATGCTGCGCCTCGCGTCGCGCTACCTCTTCGCCTACGTCGACGCGGTCGTCCCGGTCGTCACGGAGGCCTACACGCGCGAGCGCGACGCACTCATGCGCAGCGGCGAGCACCGCCGCCGGCGCGCCGTGCGTGACCTGCTCGACGGCAGGCGCACCGACGCCGCAGAGCTCGGCTACGACCTGCGCGGCGACCACCTCGGGGCCATCGCGTGGGGAGATCACGCCGACGAGGCGCTGCGCGTCCTCGGGCGAGCCCTCGGCGGCCCGTCGCTCGTGATCGTCGCCGACGAGGAGTTCGTGTGGGCGTGGTTCGCGGTCGCCGCGGCCGGAGCATCGGAGTGGGCCCGCAGCGTCGCATCGTTCGCGCCGCCCGAGCGAACCGCGATCGCGCTCGGCTCGGTCGGCGCCGGCGTCGACGGCTTCCGCCGCACGCACCGCGAGGCGCAGCGCGCCTACCTCGTCGCCCGCCACCGGCCGGCGCCCGTGACGCGCTTCGGCGACGTCGTCGTCGAAGCCCTCGCCGTGCACGACGAGGCGGCCGCGCGCGAGCTCGTCGCGCGCGAGCTCGGGCCGCTCGCCGCCGACGACCCGCGCAGCGCGACGCTGCGCGAGACCCTGCGCGCCTACTTCGAGACCTCCTCCAACGCGTCGGCGGCCGCTGCGATGCTCGGCGTCAACGATCGCACCGTCGCCTACCGCCTGCGGGGAATCGAGGACCTCCTCGGCTATCCGGTCAGCACCCGTTCGCTCGAACTCCACATCGCGCTGCGCCTCCAGGCCCTGCTGGCAACCGACACCTAGGAGCACCGCGCGCGTCATCGCATGGAGATCCTTTGCTGTCCTGAATCCGACGTCCCGTTGGACCTCCGTCTGCAGGTAGCCGCGCTTCAGCACGACGTGTGGCCCTCCGACGAGCGCCCGCAGCCCGGCCCGAGGCACGATCCGGCGCTGCGGCCCCTGTCGATGCTGCTGGTCGACGACCGGCGTGTCCTGGCGGCCCTGGACATCCTCTCCAAGGAGATCGTCCATCGCGGCCGGCGCTACGCCGCGAGCGGGCTGAGCACGGTCGTCACCGACCGGGTGGAGCGCGGCAAGGGATACGGTCGCCGCCTCGTCGAGGCCGCCCGCTACGACATCGGCGCCAGCGGCGCCGATCTGGGCATCTTCACCTGCGATCGCCCGTTGCGGCGCTTCTACGAGCGGGCCGGCTGGCAGGCGCTCGCCGGCGCAGTGCTGATCGGAGGAACACCGGAAGCGCCCTTGCCCAGCGATCGGTTCGACAAGGTCGTCATGGCGTGCTTCTTCACCGTGGCGCCAGATGACACGGCGCGGTCCTTCACCGGATGCCGCATCGCGCTCTACCCAGGCCAGATAGACAGGCTGTGGTGACCCAAGGGTCGCCCACTGGATCTCCTACGGGCCGGGCGCGTCGACTTCGGCGATGAGCAGGGCGGCTTCGAGCTCCCGTGGGCGCGAGGTGATCGGCCGCCCGAGGATGGCTTCGGCCCGACGCAAGCGCTTGGCGATCGTGTTGCGGTGCACGCCCAGCGCGTCGGCGGTGCGGCTTTGATCGTGGCCGTTGGCGAAGAAGCCGGTGAGCGTTTCGCGCAGCTCAGCCGCCGCCCGCGTCTGGGCTGCGAGCTCACCGAGCTCCTCGGCGGCGAAGGTGCTGGCGGCCTCGCGGTCGCGCAGCAGCACGGCGGCGAGCGCGACGTCTTCGTAATAGGTGACGGCAGGACCGTCGCGGTGGCCGGCGACGGATCGTGCGAGGTCCGCCTGACGCCTGGTCGCGGCGAACCCGTCGACGCCGGACCCGGGCCGGCCGATCGCAGCCCTGATGCCTGGCGGCAACAGCGCGGCGACGCTCCGCTCGAGCGGACGCGGCGCCGGCGCCGTCCAGATCGTCGCCTCGCCGGGCGTGTCGGTGACCACGAGCGGCCGTCCCTGGCCGACGGCGCGGACGAGCTCGCGGGCGGCGCCGGCGATCGCCTCACCGGCGATGGCCGGGTCCGCAGACCACGCGACGATCGCGAGGTGGGCGCCGTCGAGGCGGTGGCCGAGCGTGCGCTCGGCCGCGGCCACGTCCACGGCGCGCCCCGCGAGCAGCGCCTGGAGCGTCGACGCGCGCTGGGCGAGCGTTCCGCGGATGAAGAGCTCGCGCTGCGTCTCGTACTCGTGGGCGACGTCGCTCATCGCCCCGTCTGAGAAGCGAAACGAGAGCGCGCCGATTCGCGCCAGCGAGCGCACTGCCTCGTCGCCCGAGTCCTCTTCGAGCGCGAGTTGGGCGGCTCGCGCGAACAGCACCTCTTGGCCGAGCCGATAGGAGCGCAGGATCGCCGGAAGCGAAACGCCTTCGTGCGCGAGGTGACGGCCGTAGGCGAGCGCGGCGGTCGGGGCGTGGTAGTGGATGGAGCCGAGCTCGTGGCGCAGCGCGGTGGCGAACTCGCGCAGCAGCGCCTGCGATCCCGTCCGCGCGAGATCGCGTTTGCGCTCGTCAGCCAGCAGCTCGGGCACCTCGGCGGCGATCCGGTCGAGGACAAGCTCGGCGTAGGCGCCACTGTTGCGTTCGAGCTCGTCGGCCAGGCGGATCTCCAGGCTGGCGGGCACCCGCGGATCATCGCGCACCGTGCACCGTTTGTGCGCACGGGGAGCGGCGCGGTCGCGCCGTTGGTGTGCACGGTGCACTCATTTCGTCCTCAGATTCAGCAGCGTGCGCCTTCCCGGTGGCGATTCGCGCCCGCAGACTGGCGCCATGTCTTCAAACCGTCCGCTGACCGGTCGCACGATCGCCATTACGGGCGCCGCACGCGGGATCGGGCTGGCCACTGCGGCCGCGCTGAGTGACGCCGGCGCGCGCGTCGTCCTCGGCGATCTCGACGGCGACCTCGTCGAACGCGAGGCCGCGCGGCTGCGCGCCAGCGCCCTCCCCCTCGACGTCACCGACGAGGACTCGTTCGCCGCGTTCATCGCGGCGGCCGAGAGCGAGACGGGGCGCCTCGACGTGCTCGTCAACAACGCCGGCATCATGCCGACCGGGCGCTTCCTCGCCCAGCCGCCGGCCCTGGCCGAGCTGATGTTCGCCGTGAACGTGCACGGCGTGATGCGCGGCGTGCGGCTCGCGCTCCCGGCGATGCTCGCGCGCGGCAGCGGCCAGATCGTGAATGTGGCCTCGGTGGCCGGCCGCCAGGTGGCTGCGGGGATGGCGTCCTACTGCGCGACCAAGCACGCCGTCGTGGGCTTCACGCGCGCGCTGCGGCGCGAGCACCACGCCTCCGGGGTGCGCTTCACGCTCGTCATGCCGTCGTTCACGCGCACGCGGATGACCGAGGGGGCGCAGAGCGGTCGCGTGCCCGCGGCCGACCCGGCCGACATCGCGCGCGGGATCTCGGCGGCGGTGATCGAGCCGCGCGACGAGGTCATCCTGCCCCGTTCGGCCGCGGTCCTCGTGCAGGGCTCCGAGCGGCTGCTGCCCCGTTGGGCGGCCGATGCGATCGCGCGCCGGCTCGGCGCTGACGAGCAGTTCATCGCCGCGGACGGCAGCGCCCGCCAGCCGCAATGGGCGCAGGCGGCTCGATGACGGCGACCGCGCGGCTCGCGCTCGTCGTCGCCGCGGTGGCCGGGCTGGCCGCCGGGGCCGCCACGGACGGCTGCCTGGCCGCGGTCGGCGCCGCGCGGGTCGATGGCCTGCAGGTGGGCGTCGCGGCCGCACCGCTGCTCGCGCTCGCGCTGCCGGTCTCGGTCCGTCGTGAGCTCGTGGCGGGCGTGGGCCCGGCACTGCTCTTCGCCGGCTCGGCGTGGATGCTCGCGCCGCTCGTCGACCAGCACCTCACCCGGGCCGTCGTCGTCGACGCCCCGGTGCCGGACCTCATCCATCACCTCGCCGGCTGGCCCGCGGTGCTCGCCGGCGCTCGTCTCGTCCATCGACCGAAGGCAACGCGCACCTCATGACTCCCACCGTCGCAATCGTCGGTGCCGGCTTCGGCGGCCTGGCCGTCGCGCTCGAGCTCAAGGCCGCGGGCATCGAATCGTTCACCGTGCTCGAGCGCGCCGACGAGGTCGGCGGCGTGTGGCAGGCCAACACCTACCCGGGCGCCGCGTGCGACGTGCCGAGCGTGATCTACCAGTTCTCGCGCCACCTCAAGCCCGACTGGTCGCGGCGCTTCGGCTCCCGGCAGGAGATCCGCGACTACCTGCGCGAGGTGTCGATCGAGAGCGGTGTGCGCGAGCACGTCCGCTTCGGCGCGGAGGTCGTCGCCGCGACCTTCGACGAGGACGGGGCCAGGTGGGAGGTCGAGCTGGCCGACGGCGAGACGCTCGCGGTCGATGTGCTCGTGTGCGCCACCGGCCAGCTCAGCCGGCCGAAGCTGCCCGACGTGGAGGGCCGCGAGCGCTTCGCGGGCGCCCAGTTCCACTCCGCCGAGTGGGATCACTCCGCCGACCTGGCGGGCAAGCGCGTGGTGGTCGTCGGCGGCGGCGCGAGCGCGATCCAGGTCGTGCCGGCGATCGCCGGCCAGACCGCGCATGTGACCGTCGTCCAGCGTTCGCCGAGCTGGATCGTCAACAAGTACGACTGGACGCAGGGGCGGGTCGAGCGCGCGCTCTCGCATGTGCCGGCGCTGCTGCACGCCTACCACAAGCTGATGTGGTGGTGGTTCGAGTCGCGCTACCCGATCGTGCTGCGCAGGCTGGATCCCGTCCGTCGGGTCTGGCAGGGGCAGCGGCGCTGGACGATCCGCCGCATCGTCAAGGACCCAGCCAAGGTCACGGCCTGCACGCCCGACTACGCGCTGGGCTGCAACCGGGTCCTGCTCTCCAGCGAGTGGTATCCCACGATCGCGCGACCGGACGTCGACGTCGTGCGCGCAGGCGTGCAGGCGATGACAGCGGGCGGCGTGGTGACCTCGGAGGGGCAGGAGATCGCGGCCGACGTGGTCGTGTGGTGCACCGGCTTCACCGCGACGGAGTACCTCGCGCCGATCAAGATCAAAGGTCGCGACGGCCTCGAGATCCGCGACGCCTGGGCTGACGGTCCTGAGGCCTATCTCGGCCTCGCGACGCCGGGGTTCCCGAACCTCTTCATGAGCTACGGCCCGAACACCGGCTCGCTGACGAACACGATCATCAGCCTGCTCGAGTACCAGGCCGGCTACATCCGCCGAGCGGTCGAGCACATCGCGCGCGGCGGCCACGCCGTCGATGTGCGCCGCGACGTGCACGACGCATTCAACGCCGAGCTGCAGCACCGCCTGCAGCGCACGGTCTTCACCACCGGCTGCCCCGGCTGGTACACGACCGCCGCCGGCAAGGTCACCACCGTCTGGGTCGGCTCGCACGTCGAGTACCGCCGCCGCACCCGCCGCTTCGACCCGTCCGCCTATCACGCGCTCGCGCCGCGTCCGCGCGCCGTCGGCGCCGGCGCCTGACCACGAGGACAGACCATGAACCCGGCCATCACCGAAGCGCCGCCCGCCGTCTCCACGGAGCCGGGACTCGAACCGCTCGAGCCCGCCGCCCAGATCGCGCTGATCCCCGAGCGCTCGCGCCCGGACGGCCCCGTCACGACCGCCCGGCTGCGCCGGACCGTCGCCGCCTACGCCGGCGCCGTCGTCGCGGGGGCCGCGCTGACGCGCGCCGCGGGAAAGCGCCCGCTCGCCAACGCGGGGCTCGGGCTCACCGCGCCCGGCGCGGGGTTCGTCGGCGCCAAGCGCCCCGGCGCGTTCGCGGCCTCGCAAGGTGCCTTCGGGCTGTCACTGCTCGCGTGGCTGGGCAGCGGCAACATCCTCGCGCCGATCACCACGTGGCTCGGGAGCGCCGCGCTCAGCGCCCGCCGGGGGCAGCGCCCGGCCGGCAGGTTGGCGCGAGTCGCCGTTCCGGCGAGCGCCATCGCCGCCGTCGCCGGCGCGTGGGCGGCGCGCGAGCGCGGCCACCGCGCCGCGCTCGCGCGCCGCGAGCGGCGCAACGCGCACCTGCGCGAGATCGCCGCGCGCGAGCCGGCGACGCCGCGGCGGCTGCCGGAGCCGCAGGTCGAGCCCGAGCTCACGCCCGACGAGCTCGCGCTCGCGCGATTCGCGCTGGATCGCGCGCTGCAGCCGGTCGGCGAGTGGAACGGCTTCGATCGCATCGAGCAGTTCCAGACCTCGAGCGTGCGCTACCAGGTCACGACCATGGGCCCTTCCACGGCTACCTCAGCCAGGCGCAGCGCAACCTGATCGACAAGTGGCAGGAGCGCATCTGCTGGGCCTACTGGGCCAAGGAGAGCCTCTGGGGGCACCTGCGCCACAACCCCGACCCGGTCCCGCGCGACAACATCATGCTCACCGGCTGGCTGGCGTACCAGATCGCCAGCTACGTCTCCAACACCGGCGACACGCGCTACAGCGACCCTGGCTCGATCACCTTCCGCCACCCGCGCGGGCAGGAGTACCGCTATGACCTGCACGCCCTCGTCGAGACGCTCGCCGACAACTTCGAGCGCTCGGACTTCTGCCTGTATCCGTGCGAGCCCAACTGGATCTACGCGCTGTGCAACGGCTACGGCGTGCTGCCGCTGCCGATGCACGACCGGATGTTCGGCACCAGCTACGCCGAGCGTGTGCTCCCGCGCTTCCGCCGAGGTTTCGAGCAGGAGTTCCTGTCCGTAGACGGGCGGACCATCGGCATCCGCTCCTCGATGACCGGACTGACGATCCCCGCCATGACCTCGATCCTGTCCGACGCCGCCGTCGTCTGGCAGCTCGCGCCGGTCTTCCCCGGGAGACCGTCCGCCACGAGTGGGTGCACGCCCCGGAGCACGGCCCCGTGCAGATCGAGATGCGCGGCTGGGACAAGATCGACACCGGCAACTACAGGCCCGTCCCGGCCACCGCACTGGCGGCGATCAGCTGGGCCGCCAAGGAGATGGGCGACGTGGAGCTCGCGGAGCGGCTGCTCGCCGACGCCGACGCGACACTCGATCCTGTCGTCGAGGGCGGCGTCAAGCGCTACCGGCGCGCCTCGACGCTCAGCAACGCCGCGCTGCTCGGCGCGATCGCTGCCGGGCCGTTCACCCACCGCCAGCGCGTCGCGCGCGGCATGCCGCAGGCCTGGCAGATC
>VAWY01000267.1 GCA_005888335.1 Actinomycetota bacterium | reverse complement strand
CTCGCCATAGCCGGCCTGCTCACCACGGTGTTCCGCCCCTGGGCGCGACTGCGCCGCAGCGGTCGCGAGAGGAACGCCTGGCGTCTGGAGTCCTGACCACGCCATGCCGAACGTCAAGCTCGCCGACCGGCTGTTCCTCACCGCCGACTCCACACAGACGCCGCAGCACGTCGCCGCCCTGGGCATCTTCGCGCCGCCGGACGGCGCACCCGACGACTTCGTCGCGACGCTCGCCGACCGGTTCCGCGCGATCCGGCACTTCCAGCCGCCGTTCAACTACCGCCTCACGCACCCGCGGTTGAAGGCGGTCGCCCCGACGTGGCGGGAGCTCGAAGACGACGAGATCGATCTGGACTTCCACTTCCGCCACAACGCGCTTCCGCGCCCGGGCGGCCAGCGCGAGCTCGGCCAGCTCGTCAGCCGGCTGCACTCGCGGGCGCTCGACCCGACCAGGCCGCTCTGGGAGCTGCACCTCATCGAAGGCCTCGACGACGGGCGCTTCGCCTTGTACTTCAAGGTCCACCACGCGCTCATGGACGGCATCGGCGGCGTCAAGCGCTTCACCGGCATGGTCACGCCCGACCCTGCCGACGATGAGCTTCGTCCGATCTGGACGATCGGGCCGCGCCACCGGACCCGCACGAGCGACGGCCGCTCAGCGCCGGGGCGCGTGCTCGCCGCCGCGACCGCAGGAACCAGGCTCACCGCCGGTCTGACCCGGGTCGCGGCACGGATGGCCCGCGACACCGTGCATGCCGGCGATGCGGCACGGGCCACCCCGTTCGCCGTGCCGCGCTCGCCGCTCAATGGGCCGATCGGCCAGCAGCGACGCATCGCCACGCAGACCTACGACTTCGCCCGCATCCGTGCCATCGCCACCGCAGCGGGCGTGACGATCAACGACGTCTTCCTCGCGATCTGCGCCGGCGGCCTGCGTCGCTACCTGGACGATCTCGACGCGCTCCCCGACCGCAGCCTGGTGGCCGGGACTCCGGTCAGCATCCGCGTCGGCGACGACGACGCCAGCACGAACGCGTTCACGATGACGGTGATGAAGCTGTGCACCGACGTCGCCGACCCCGTCGAGCGCCTCGCGGCCATCCGCCGCTCGAGCACCCTCGCCAAAGACTCGCTGTCGCGCCTCGACCGCAGCGTCGTGGAGAACCAGGCCGCGCTGTTCATGGGTCCGTTCATCGCGCAGCAGCTCACGCCCCTCGCGGGCCACCTCCCACCGCCCTACAACGTCAGCGTCTCCAACGTCCCGGGCCCGATCGAGCCGCAGTACCTCGCCGGCACGCGGCTCGAGTCGCTCGCCCCGCTCGCCCTGATCTACCACGGCGTCGGGCTGTTCATCGCCGCCTTCACGATCTCCGGCGCCTTCACGATCGGATTCGTCGGCGACCGCGACTCATTGCCCCACCTGCAACGCCTGGCCGTCTACGCGGGCGAAGCGCTGCAGGAGCTCGAGCTACGAAGCCGCGCCGGAGACCTGGTGCTGCGTCAGGTGACGAGCGCCCGCCGAAACGGGGCGAACGTTGCCTGACGCGGCACTAGTTGACGCGGGGAGCCAGCCGGCGACCACCTGCGACGGCTGAAGCGGCGCGAAAGCAGCCGCGAGGCGTAAGAACGCCGCGCGTGCTGTCGCAAACGAAGGTGATGCCCCTTCTTGATGCCAGAGAAGGCTTCGCGCGCAACCGGCGCGCGACGCCGCCTGCCTATCCTCGGGCCACGGTGCACCGCGGGGCGGCACACAAGCGGCAAGTGGTCGCGGACGAGTCACAGGCCTGGCTGGACGCCCTCCAGGGCCCGCCGGCCGTGCGCGACGCCGCCATCGCCGAATTGCACGCGATGCTGATCCGCGGTGCCCGACACGAGCTCGCGCGCCGCAAGGACACGCTGGCCCCTCTCAGCGGCGACGACCTGCGCGACCTCGCGACGCAGGCCGCCGACGACGCGCTGGTCGCGATCCTCGCCAAGCTCGACACGTTCCGCGGCGCGAGCCGCTTCACGACCTGGGCGTACAAGTTCGTCCTGCTCGAGGCCGGGGTGAAGGCTCGCCGGCGGGCGTGGCAAGGCCGGGAAGTCGGGCTCGACCCCGAATCCTGGCCGCTGATCGCCGACGCCTCGCCCGGCACGCAAAAGGTGGTCGAGGAGGTCGAGCTGCTGCGTGCGATCCGTGACGCCGTCGAGACCGAGCTGACCCCGCACCAGCGCAAGGTGTTCTCGGCGCTCGCGCTCAACGGCGTCCCGATCGACGTGCTCTCCGAGCGCCTGGGCACGACGCGCGGCGCCCTCTACAAGACCCTGCACGACGCCCGCCGCAAGCTGCGCTCAGCGCTGGCGGACGCCGGCTACACACTTGACGACCATGGCCCCACGGGAGGTGGAACGTGAGTACCGACCACCGACACCGAGACCTCATCGCCGGGCTGCTCGGGCCGAGCCGCCCCGAGGTCAGCTGCGAGGAGTGCTTCGAGTTGCTCGACCAGTACGTCGACCTCGAGTTGGCCGGCGAGGACGCCGACGCGCGCCTGCCCGGGATGCGCGAGCACCTGCAGGGCTGCCCGGCGTGCCGCGACGACCACGAGAGCCTGCGCGACCTGGTCGCCCAGGAGTAGCAGCCGTCGGGTGAACGACATGGAAGGCCGTCTGAACCGCAGCCACCCGCGCGAGGTTCCCCACGACGTCGAGGCCTGGCGGCGCAGGATCCTGATGCGCGCAGGCTTCGACGCGTCGCTCGCGGACGAGCTTGCCGGCGACGCGCGCGTCGAACTGCACGACCTGCTCGAGCTTGTCGACCGCGGCTGCCCGCCGGACCTCGCCGCCCGAATCGTCGCTCCGCTCTCGACGTAGTAGCCCGGCTCACGGATCGGCCTTCGGGCGCCGCAAAGCGCGGCTCCCGAATGCCGGATCGCGGCAAGGGCGTCTTTGAGGCGGGCCCTGGCGGCGCCGGGGGAGAGCACGCCGTAGCCCCGCGCGACCATCGCGTCCGCGCGCTTTCATCGCGCGCCCTCGTAGAGGGTGTTCCAGACGATCGCCGACAGCGCGCGCGTCAGGCGCTCGACGGTCGCCTCGTCGTCGGCGAAGCGCACGAGCTGGTACAGGCCGCGCTCGGCCATCCACGTCAGCCACCCGGCGACCGGCGCGGCGTCGATGTCCGCGCGCACGAAGCCCCGCTTCTGACCGTCGGCGATGTGCGAGGCGAGCTCGCGTTGGGCGAGCTGGATGAGCTCGCCGAACCGCTCGCGCACGCGCGCGTCATACGACGTCGCGTCGACGGCGGCCGCCATGAGGGTCATGCGGCCGCGGTATGCCGCGACGATCCCCCGCATCGCCGTGTCGAGGTCGGCCCGGTCGGCGTCGGCGGGAAGCGCCCACCAGGCGCGCGCCGCGTCGATGACCTCGATCATGACGTCCGCCGTGAGCGCCTGAAGGAGGTCGCCCTTGTCCTCGAAGTAGACGTAGAACGTCGACCTGGAGATCCCCGCCTCGGTCACGAGCCGCTCGACGCTGACCTCGGTGAAGCTCTCGCCGTCGGCGAGCAGCTTCTCGACCGCGACGAGCAGGCGGCGGCCGATCTCCCCGCGTCGCGCCGCGCGATCGCTGTGCGGCCTGCGCGTGACCGAGGCCATCGTCTAGCTCTCCGCGCGCGGTTGGGCGTAGAGGCGCTCGATGGTGTCCGCGTACTTGTCGGCGATGGGCTTGCGCTTGAGCTTCATCGTCGGGGTGAGCTCGTCGCCGCCGGGCAGCCACTCGTCGGCGAGGACCTCGTAACGCTTGATCTGCTCCACTCGCGAGAGCCGCTCGTTGGCCCGCGCGACGCCATCGCGGATCTCGGCGAGGACGTCGTCGTGGGCCCGCCCTCGGGCGAGGTCCGGGTCGACTACGAGCAGTGCGACGTTGTAGGGGCGCGCGTCCCCGATCACCGCGGCCTGGCCGATGAGCGGGCACGCCGACTTGAGCTCCTGCTCGATGTTCGCCGGCGACATGTTCTTGCCGGCGGCGTTGATGATCAGCTCCTTCTTGCGATCGACGATCCGAACGTGCCCGTCGTCGTCGACGGTCACCACGTCGCCGGTGTGCAGCCAGCCGTCGGCGTCGATCGCCTCGGCGGTCTTGTCCGGCTGGCGCCGGTAGCCGCGCATCACGGTGGGTCCGCACGCGAGAAGCTCGCCGTCCTCCGCCACGCGCAGCTCAACGCCCGGAATCGACCGCCCGACGCTGCCGATCTTGACCTCGGCGGGGTGGCAGACCGTGAGCACGCACGACGCCTCGGACATGCCGTACAGCTCGACGACCGGCAGCCCGAGCGCGAGCAGGAACTCGTGCAGGTCGCGCGACATCGGCGCGGCGCCGACGAGGATCCACTCCGCCTCGTCGAGCCCGAGCCTCGCGCGGAGCTGGGACAGCACCTGCTCGTCGGCGGCCGCGTGCCGACGGGCGAGCTCCTCGGGCACCGGCCGGCGCGCCTGCTCGAGGCGGACCTTCTCGCGGCCGGTCTCGATGGCCTCCTCGACGGCGCGGCGCCGCTGCTCGTCGGGCTCGTTGGCGAGCTGCGCCTCGAAGCCGGCCTTGAGCTTCTCGAGCACGCGCGGGACGCCGCCCCAGATCGTCGGCTTGAGCTGCGGCAGCACGGCGGCGATCTGCCGCGGGTCGGCGACGTCGGTGATCTGGATCCCGAACACGATCTGGTTGTAGTGCGCCGACCAGCGATCGGCGATGTGCGCCGATGGCAGGTACGAGGTGATCCGCGCACCCGGCCGGACGGGGAGCACCGAGGCCACCGCGCGGCACTCGGCGAGCATGTTGGCGTGCGTGATCTCCACGCCCTTCGACGGTCCAGTCGTGCCCGACGTGTAGATGAGCGTCAGGACGTCGTCCGCCTCGACCGCCCGCCAGGCGCGCTCGAAGTCGAAGTCGCGCTCACCGCGCTGCTCGAGCTCATCCAGGGACTCGACGTCGACGAGCACGGTCGGCTCGCCGTGCTCCCCGCGCGCTGCGCGCAGCCGCCTGAGGTACTCCGGCTCCGCGATCACGACGCGGCAGTCGGCGTTGTCGAGGACGTGCGCGAGCTGGTCGCGAGCGAGCGTGTTGTAGAGCGAGAACGGGGTGGCGCCGAGATGGAAGGCGGCGGTGTCGCAGAGGTGGAACTCCGGACGGTTGCTCATCATGAGCCCGACGGTGTCCCCGCGGCGGACGCCGAGCGCCGCCAGGCCGGCGGCGATGCCGCGCACCCGCTCGGCGTACTGCGCAAACGTGATCTCGACCGAACCGTCGGCGTTGCGCAGCGCCACCTGGTCGGCGTAGCGCCGAGCGACGGCCTGGAACGCCTCGCACATGGTCGTGGCGCCCGGCGCCGGCTCGACGGCGTCCGGACGTTCCTCGGCGACTGCAGACATCTTCTCTCCTTCGCTTTCGCGTGGTGTTCGGCTCAGGCGGTCTCGTCGACGATCTGGCGCAGGCGCTCGATCGTCCTGACGGGGTCCTCGCCGGCGGGCTCGGCCATCAGCGTCGTGACCCCAGCCGCGCGGAAGGCGGCGACGCGTTCGCGGACGTGACCGGCGGGGCCGATCAGGTGCAGGCGGTCGAGCAGCTCGCGGGGCACGGCAGCGGCCGCCTCGTCCTTGCGGCCGTCGAGGTAGTGGTCCTGGATCGTCCGGGCGGCGTCGGCGAAGCCCGCCCGGCCGACGATCTCGTTGTAGAAGTTCTTGCCGCGGGCGCCCAAGCCGCCGATGTAAAGGGCCGCCGACCTGCGGGCGTCGTCGAGGAGATCGTCGACCGGGAAGTCAGCATCATCGCGAGCCTCGTCATGCCTCGG
>VAWY01000174.1 GCA_005888335.1 Actinomycetota bacterium | reverse complement strand
GCGCGCGACACTCGACGAAGCCGGCCCGCATGCGCTCGCGCACGTTGTGGAGTGGAACCGGGAGACGCGGTCCTGGCCCGAGAGCGTGACGCGTCAGCCCGGCGTGCTCCCTCCGGTCGAGGTCGACTCCGAGGCGCCCTACCTCCTCGCGTACACGTCGGGGACGACCGGCAAGCCGAAGGGAGCGTTGCTCGTGCAGGGCGGCTTCCTCGTCTCGATCGTGCGGGAGGCCGCGTACCAGACCGACATCAAGACCGGCGACCGCATCCACTTCGCGACCGACATGGGCTGGATCATGGGGCCGTGGACCGTCGTCGGCGGCGGCGCCCTCGGCGCGACGATCGTCTTCGCGGAGGGTGCCCCCGACTGGCCGGAAGACCGCCTCTGGCGGTTGGTCGAGTCGGAACGGGTGACAATGCTCGGCCTCTCACCCACGCTCGTGCGGGCGCTGATCCCGCACGGCGAGCCGAAGGCCGACCTGACGTCGCTGAAGGCGCTGTGCACCACGGGCGAGCCGTGGAATCCCGACCCGTACCGCTGGCTCCACGAGCGCGTCGGCCGCTCCCGCGTGCCGATCGTGAACATCAGCGGCGGCACCGAGGTCGGCGCCTGCTTCCTGGCGACGGTGATCGTCGAGCCGATCAAGCCCGTCGCGCTCGGCTTCGCCGCGCTCGGGCAGGACATGGACGTCGTCGACCAGCTTGGCCGGACCGTGCCCAGGCAGCAGGTCGGCGAGCTGATCTGCCGGCGGCCGTGGCCGGGGATGACGCGCGGCGTCTGGGGCGATGACGAGCGCTACCTCGAGACGTACTGGCGGCGCTTCCCCGGTGTGTGGACGCACGGCGACTGGGCGTCGATCGACGAGGACGGCTACTGGTTCCTGCACGGCCGGTCGGACGACACGCTCAACATCGCCGGCAAGCGAATCGGGCCGGCCGAGCTCGAGTCCGCCGCGATCGGCAGCGGCATCGTCTCCGAGGCGGCGGCGATCGGCGTGCCGCACGCCGTGAAGGGCGAGGTCGCGTGGATCTTCTGCGTGCCGAAGCCCGGCGAGCAGCAGAAGGACTCACAGGTCGAGGCGGCGGTCACCGACGTGCTCGGCAAGGCGTTCAAGCCGGATCGGATCCTCTGGGTCGCCGCGCTGCCGAAGACGCGCTCGGCGAAGATCGTGCGCCGCGCGGTACGTGCGCGTGCGCTCGGGAAGGACCCCGGCGATCTTTCGTCTCTCGAAAACCCCGAGTCGCTGGAGGAGATCGGCCGTGTCATCTGACCTATCTGGAGTCGCCCTCGTCACGGGCGGTGGACGTGGGATCGGCGAGAACATCGCGCGCGAGCTCGCCGACGCGGGCATGCAAGTGTCGGTCACCGGGCGCACCGCGGAACAGGTCGAGCGCGTCGCCGGGGAGATCCACGGCCGCGCGCTCGTCGGCGACGTGTCGAAGCGAGAGGACGTCGAGCGCTGGGCAGCGGAGGTCGGCGACGTCGACCTGCTCGTGTGCAACGCGGGCATCTCCGGGCCCGCGGATCCGCTCGCCGACCCTGACGAGTGGTGGCACACGTTCGAGGTGAACGTGCTCGGTGTCTACCTCTGCAATCACGCGTTCGCTCCACGAATGGTCGAGCGAGGGGGCGGACGGATCGTGAACGTTGCGAGCGGCGCCGCGTACCTGCCGATGGGCGAGGGCCGGCCGACCGCGTACGCCGCGAGCAAGGCAGCCGTCCACCGCCTGTCGGAGGCGCTCGCCGCGACGCTCGCGCCGAAGAACGTCTTCGTCTTCCCGATCAGCCCCGGGCTCGTCAGGACGGAGATGACCAGGAGCTTCGGGGACGACCTGCCGTGGACGCCGCCCGAGTGCGCCCCTCGGCTCGTGCGGGCGCTCGCGTCCGGCGAGTTCGACGCGCTCGCGGGTCGCTATCTGCATGCCGAGCACGACCCGCCTGACGCGCTCGGTGGCCGGATCGAGGAGATCCTCGCGAACGACCTGAACGCCATCCGGCTGCGCCGTTAGCCCTCAAGGCACAATGAGTGCGATGAGGATCGCGCTCGCCCAGATCAATCCTGTCGTCGGCGATCTCGCGGGGAACCGCGCCGTGATCCTCGAGCGGATCGGGGAGGCGAAAGACCGCAACGCCGACTTCGTCGTCTTCCCCGAGCTGGCGATCACGGGCTACCCACCCGAGGATCTGCTGCTGCGCCCGGGCTTCGTCCGCGCCGCCGAGCAATCGACGGAGGAGGTTGCCCGCGCCGCGCGCGGCATCGTCGCGATCGTCGGGACGCCGTACTTCGATCGCGATCTCTTCAACACGGCTGCCGTGTGCGCCGGCGGAGAGGTCAAAGCGATCGTGAAGAAGCGTTTCCTGCCGAATTACGGCGTCTTCGACGAGTTCCGGTACTTCGCGCCCGGTGCCGGGCTCTTCCTCTTCGAGCACGGCGACACGCTGGTCGGCGTCACGATCTGCGAGGACATGTGGCAGCCGGGACCGCCGGCGACAGACCTGGCCCTGGCCGGGGCGGAACTGCTCGTCAACATCTCCGCCTCGCCGTTCCACCTGCTTCGCGATCGTGAGCGCGAAGAGATGTTCCGAACGCGTGCCCGCGACAACTCGGCGTACATCGCGTTCTGCAACACCGTCGGCGGGCAGGACGAGCTGATCTTCGACGGGCACTCACTCGTGATCGACGACGAGGGGACGGTGCTCGGGCGTGCGCCGGGCTTCGAGGAGGCGATGCTCTACATCGACATCGAGCCGACGGCCGTCGTCACCCGCCGACTGACCGACACGCGCCGGCGCGCCCTCGCCCAGGACAAGGGCGTCGTCGACGCGGCGGAGACCATCCACGTCGGCACGCCGCACGACCAACACGACACCGTGCAGCCGCCGTTGACGCCGTTCGAGGACGACCTCGAGCAGATGCGCCTGGCACTCGAGCTCGGTCTGAACGACTACGTGCGGAAGAACAGCTTCAAGGAGATCGTCGTCGGCGTCTCCGGCGGGATCGACTCGGCCCTCGTCGCGGCGATCGCCGCAGAGGCGCTCGGGCCGGAGCGGGTGCACTGCGTCTCGATGCCGTCGCGCTACTCCTCCGAGGGAACGCGCGGCGACGCGCAGCGGCTGGCCGAGAACCTCGGCTGCGACTTCCGGGAGATCGCGATCGAGCCGATCGTCGAGTCGCTCCTCGCCGCGCTCGCACCGCACTTCGCTGGGCGCGAGCCGGATCTGACGGAGGAGAACCTGCAGGCGCGCGCCCGCGGCGTGATCCTGATGGCGCTCTCGAACAAGTTCGGGTGGCTGCTGATCGCAACCGGCAACAAGTCGGAGATGTCGGTCGGCTACGCGACGCTCTACGGCGACATGGCCGGCGGCTTCGCGCTGCTGAAGGACGTCTACAAGACGGACGTCTTCCGACTTTCCCTGCACCTGAACGAACACGCCGGGCGCGAGCTGATCCCGCAGACGATCATCGACCGCGCGCCGAGCGCGGAGCTCCGCGCCGACCAGCTCGACGAGGACTCGCTCCCGCCCTACCCGCAGCTCGACCAGGTGCTCGAGGCGTACGTCGAGGAGGACCGCACGCTCGAGGAGCTCTCGTCCGACGGCTTCGACAAGGACGTCGTGCAGCGCGCGGTGGCGCTCGTCGATCGCGCGGAGTACAAGCGGCGCCAGGCTCCGCCAGGCGTGCGGCTACGGCCGAAGGCGTTCGGCAGGGACCGGCGGACGCCGATCACCAACCACTGGCGAAGCTGACCACGTCCTGCAACCCGGTTGCCGAGGCAACCGGGTTGCACGCTCGGGTCGCTCAGACGCCAACGTCAATCGGAGATTCACGCATCAACGGCGCTGTTAAGTCCGCTCTTGGAAGATCGCGGTCTGCGCGCGCAGGCGAGACCGCGCTCTCGCCGGAGCGCACAGGCGGTTCGCCACGCGCGCCTGATCCCGCGGAAAGTGCGCAGCACTTTCCGCGGTTACTAAACGCCCGCGTCGATCGGCTCCTCCGGCGGGCCGTGCTCCAGCAGGTCCCGCACGAGCGCCGCGAGCTTGCGCGGACCGGTGATGACGGTCTCGAGCTCGTCGACCGTGAACCAGCGCGCGTCGTGAACGCCTTCGGCAGCGAGCGCTTCCACGCTGAAGCCAGGCACGGGATCGAACGGCTCGGTGCGGATCAGGTAGTGCCGCTCGCGCTGCCCTCCGAACGCCGCGATGTCGACGAGCCTGTGCTCGCGGGTCCAGATCACCGGCCCGAGCTCGTATTCGCGCAACCCCACCTCTTCGGCGAGCTCGCGCGCGAGCGCATGACCGTCGCTTTCCCCGGGCTCGACCCCGCCGCCCGGCGTCGACCACCAGGTGCCGAAGTTGTCCTCGAAGCGAACCATCAGGACGCGGCCTGCCGGGTCGAGCACGAGCGCACGCACGGCTTCCCGCAGCGGCAGCCCCGACGAGCGGCCGGCGAGCTCCTGAAACCACTGCAGCCGCTCCCACCACGGCACCGCCGCGTTCGCAGGCGACGTCGACGGGAGCACATAGAGCTGCGTCTCGGCGAGCGTTCGCGCCTGTAAGCCGAGCTCGGGTCGCTCGCCGAACACGCCGCGGTAGGCCTCCTTGCCGACGAACGCGAGCCACTTCGGCTTCAGGTCGCGGGCGATCCGCTCGAGCCGCTCCGCCGACCCTGCGAAGTCGGCCCGGCGCAGATCGCCCGACCCGGGAGTCGTCCGGTGGGCGGCGTTCGTCACGCCGAGCCCGTCCTTCAGGAGCTCGAACTGCTCGTGCGGCTCGTACAGCCGCGACGTGAACTGGACCGCGTACAGCAGGCGCCAGAAGTCATTGCGCGGATTCGCGAAGTGCGCCTGAGCCGCAGCTGAGACGCGACCGGGGTTGATGCCGCAGAAGACGACTCGGAGCCCCGGCGCGAGAACGTCCGGTACGGCGCTCGGAGTCGCCGTGCCTATGCCGCTTCGGGCTCGCCGGCCAGCCGCTCGTCGAGCCGCTCCTCCAGGCGCCTGCGCAGATCCTCGCCGGAAACGGTGGTCGGAAAGCGGGGCCGCCGGGGCTCGACCCGGACGACCCTCACGGTGGGCTCCCAGCTGCCGTAGCAGCGGGCCCAGCACTCGGCTTCCGTCAGCGTCCTGAGCCGAATCACGGTTGAAGCGTATGACCCTGCCCGGACGGCAAGAATGCCCGCGATGGGCACCAGGGCCAGGGAATTCCGGTATGCGGTCGACCTCGGCGAGGGCGGTGTGGTGCGCACCGAGGACGGGACGCGGCTCGAGGCGGACCCCGCCTGGTCACCCGAGCACCTGCTGCTCGCGGCGCTCGTCCGCTGCACGCTGAAGAGCCTCGCCCATCACGCGCGGCTGGCGAGAATCGAGGTCGCGAACGCGACCGCCTCGGCACGGGCCCTCTTCGCGAAGCGCGAGAGCGACGGCCGCTACGCGCTCGCCGAGTGCGACGTGGAGCTCGCCGTGCGGCTCTCGCCGACGCCGGGCGAGGTGGAGCTCGCCGAGCTGCTCGAGAAGGCCGAGCGGGACTGTTTCATCGGCTCCTCGTTGACGGTGACACCGACGTACCGCTGGCTCTAGTACACGCGTTCCATTTCACTTGCCGAACGTGAACCGAGCGCGATGCACGGTGCCGTCTCGCAACGTCAAGGTCAGGTCCCGACACGTTCCTGCCCAGGACTTGTCCGTCGCGACGAGGAATGTGTAGCGGTCGAGGGAGGCGTTGTACGAGAGCGTCCCCGTAGCCGGGTTCGTGTCCGCGGCTGCATCGCATGCAGTCCAGGTCGGTGAGCCGACGGCGAAGAGATCGCTGCCGCGGTTGCCGCGGAGCGAAAACTTGAGCGGAATGGCTTCACCCGGCTTCGCCGGGTTTGCGGTCGGGAAGGGAGCGACCGGGTTGAAGAACCCCGAGAAGTCGTAGATCACGACGTAGCTGCTCGTCGCCCTAGCCGTGTTCCCGGCACCGTCGGTTGCGGTGATCCTGAACGTGCGTCCGCCCACACTCGCAGTGTCGACGGCGGCACCCGCCGGGACGCTGCCCAGGCACAAAGCGACGCCCGTACCTCCCGGCTGGTCGTTGCACGCGTAGTCGGCCGCGACCGCCTGGTCCAGGATGTAGGCGGATCCATCGGCCGGGGTTCGGATCGTGATCGACGGAGCTGTGCGATCGGCGATCCGGTAGCTCGCGGTCCCTGCGGAGGCGTTGCCGGCGGCGTCTGCGGCTGTCACCTGGAAGGCGAAGCTGCCGAGCCGGCTCGTGTCGAGCTTCGTTCCGTTCGGCGAGGTGCCTGTGCAGGATTGCACCGACCCACCGTCACTACAGGTGAAAGCGACTGTGACGTCGTCGCCGAGACCGTACGTCGCCCCGTCCGCCGGTGCCCGAAGCGTGATCGTCGGCGCCGTGCGATCCACAACGTCATAGTGCGCCGTCGCAGTGGAGAAGTTGCCGGTGCCGTCGAGCGCGTACACCAGGAACGTGAACGATCCGGCGCGGCGCGTATCGAGCGGCGCGCCGCTCGGCAGCGAACCGCCGCAGTACCGAATGCCGGAGCCTCCGGCGCCGTCGCTGCAGTCGTAGCTGACCTCGACGTGCGAGCCGAGCTCGTATGTCGCGCCATCAGCAGGCGTCCGAAGTTCGATCGTCGGCGGCGTGATGTCGAACACCGTGTAGGTGACAGTCGAGGTCGCGTGACGCCCCTCGGCGTCCACCGCGGTGACGGAGAAGCTTCGGGTTCCGGTGAGCGAGAAATCGAGCATCGCACCGGACGGAAGGGGGCCGGTGCAGGAGACGACGACGGAGACGTACGAGCTGCACGTGTAGAAGGCGGGCACCTGCAAGCCGAACCAGTAGAGGCCGCCGTTGGACGGGCTCAGGATGTGCACCTGCGGCGCCTGCGGCGGCGAGCTCGCAGGACTGACGGTCGAGCTCCCCCAGCTCGGGCCCATGTCGTTCGCCCCCGGTCCGAGGAACGGGATCGCGTCGCCGCCCGCGGCGGCGACGGTGAAGAGCTGGAAGCTGCCGCCGGTGGAGGGCCGCCGCCTGAAGACGATCCTCGTACCGTCCGGAGACCAGGACGGGGAGTAGTCGGCGACGGCGCCACCCGTCAGCGCCTGCTTGCCGGTTCCGTCGGCATTGATGGTGTACAGCGCGCTCTCGGTTCCGCCGAAGGTGCGCTCCGCGAAGGCGATCTTCGAGCCGTCCGGTGACCATTCGGGAAACTCGTCGTAGCGGCCCGACTCCGGCGCCGTCAGCTGGCGCTCGTGTGTCCCGTCGGTGTCGAAGACGACGATCGGCCCGTTACCCGTGGTTGCCGCAAGACGTGAGCCGTCCGGTGACCAGACCGGATGGCTGAGGAAGGTCGAAGAGAGCTGGCGGAGGTTCGAGCCGTCCGCATTCATCGCCCAGATCTTCCAGCCACCCCCGCGGGTGCTTGCGAAGGCGATCTGCGTCCCGTCCGGCGACCACGAAGGCTGCATGTCGTCGGACCCGCCGAGCGGTAGGACGACGTGTTGATCGGTGCCGTCCTGACTCATGACGAACACGCGGTTGTGCCCCTCGACCCAGGTCTCGTACGCGAGGCGCGAGCCGTCGGGTGACCAGGTCGGCTCCTGCTCGAACGTGTCGGTCCACGTAAGCCGCTTCACGTCCGTCCCGTCGGGAGCGGCCGAATAGATGTCGGAGGTTCCGGATCCGGCCCGATCGCTCGTGAAGGCAATCCGCCCGACCGCTCCGGGGAACGACGCGTTTGCGCTTCCGGCCGGCAGCAGCGCGACGATCACGGCAAGGAGGACGAGCAGGCGGGCATTCACGGTTGACCCCTTCCGTGGTGGCGTGGCCGCGCCCGCCGGCTGTCAAGACGGACGCATCATCGGCCGGGATCGGCGGGGGAGCGATCCCCCGGGCGAGCGATCGCCGGCTCTAACCGCTCTCCAGCGGAGCCATCGTCAGGCCGTGATCCCTGAGCTGCTCCCAGTAGAGCTCGGCTTGCTCCTTGTGCCCGGACCAGACGATCGCCTGTCCGGTGGTGTGGATGCGGTCCGCGAGCGTCATTCCGTTGTCGTAGGAGACACCGGGAATCACCGCCGAGAGCGCAAACGCGACGCCCTGGAACGTGTTGTGGTCGTCGTTCAGGACGATCACGTTCCACGGCCGGCCGAGACCCGTGCCTTCGCCGGTGTCGAGGCGCTCCTGCGGTGGCGACAGCGTGCTCACGCGCAAAGGTTAGTGTCCGGACACCGATGAGCACCGTCACACTCGACGTGGACGCCGTCCGCGCGCGCTTCTCCGCCCTGAAGGCTCCGACCGCCTACTTCGACGCGCCCGGCGGCACACAGGTGCCGGATTCGGTGATCGACGCGATCTCCGCGTACCTCCGCGAGTCGAATGCGAACCTCGGCGGTGCCTTCCGCACGAGCCGCAGTACCGACGCCCTGCTCGCGCAGGCGCGACTGACGGCGGCGGCGTTCCTTCGCTGCGAGCCGGGCGAGGCGTTCTTCGGCGCGAACATGACGACGCTCAACTTCATGCTGTCGCGCACGGTCGGCCGCACGCTCCGGGCAGGAGACGAGATCCTCGTCACGCGGCTCGAACACGACGCGAACATCTCGCCGTGGCTCGAGCTCGCCCACGACATCGGCGCGAAGGTCGGCTTCGTCGACATCGGCGACGACACGACGCTCGACTACGACGACCTCGAGCGGCAGCTGACCGACCGCACGCGCATCGTCGCGTTCACGCTCGCGTCGAACGCCGCCGGGACCCTGACGGATGCGAAGCGCATCTCGCAGCTCGCTCACGACGCGGGCGCGCTCGCCTGGGCCGACGGAGTGCATTACGCGCCCCACGGACCGATCGACGTCGGGGAGCTCGGGGTCGACGTCCTCCTCTGTTCGCCGTACAAGTTCTTCGGGCCGCATCTCGGCCTCGCGTACGTCAGGCCACAGGACTGGCGGACCTACAAGGTTCGCCCGGCGGACAGCCCGTACGAAACCGGCACGCCGGCGCACGAGCTGCTTGCCGGCTTCGTCGCGGCCGTCGAGTACATCGAGTCGCTCGGCTGGGCTTCGATCCAGGCGCACGAGCGAGCACTCGGGCAGCAGTTCCTCGACGGCCTGCCGGAGCGCTGCACGCTGTACGGGCTGCCGGCGATGGACGGCCGTGTGCCGACGTTCGCGTTCACCGTCGACGGCCTCTCCCCGCGCGCCGTTGCCGAGCGCCTCGACGAGCGCGGGCTCGCACTGTGGGACGGCGACTACTACGCCGTCGAGGTGATGCAGCGCCTCGGCCTCGGCAAGGAGGGCGCGGTGCGTGCAGGCTTCGTCCACTACAACACGCCGGGCGAGGTCGACCGGCTGCTGGAGGCACTCGACGAGCTGTGACCGACGTTGCCGAGCTGCTCCAGGATCTGATCCGCTTCGACACGACGAACCCGCCGGGTGACGAGGGTGCCTGCATCGCGCACGTCCAACGCCTCGTC
This sequence comes from Actinomycetota bacterium, assembly GCA_005888335.1. Next base: position 16,837 of record VAWY01000174.1, on the reverse strand, counting down.
GAGGCTGCCGGCGTCGAGACGCGGATCGTCGCGAAGGAGGAGTCGCGCCCGAACCTGATCGCGCGCGTGCGCGGCGCAGGCGACGCTCCGCCGCTCCTCCTCTACGGGCACGTGGACGTGGTCACCACCGTCGGGCAGCATTGGGCCCGGCCGCCGTTCTCCGGCGAGCTCGACGACGGCGTCATCTGGGGTCGCGGCGCAGTCGACATGAAAGGCGGCGTCGCGATGCTCGTCGACTCGTTCGTGCGCGCAGCGCGCGGCGAGGTGAAACCGCGCGGCGACCTGATCCTCGCGGTCGTGAGCGACGAGGAGAACGGCGGCGACCTCGGAGCGAGGTTCCTCGTCGAGGAGCACGCCGATCTCTTCGAGGGCGTGAAGCACGCCCTCGGCGAGTTCGGCGCCGCCCGCGTGCCGCTCGGCGGCCGCAGCTTCTACCCGATCCAGGTCGCGGAGAAGCAGCTCTGCTGGCTGCGGGGAACCGTCCGCGGGCCCGGCGGCCACGCCGCGATCGGCGTCCGCTCGAGCGCGATGGGCAAGGTCGGCCGCATCCTCGACAAGCTCGACCGCAAGCGGCTGCCCGTGCACGTGACGCCGGTCACGCGTGCGTGGATCGAGGCGATGGCGGACGCGATGCCGCGGCCGCAGTCGCTCGTCCTCCGCTCCCTGCTCGACCCGCGCCTCGCGGAGGTGACGCTCCGCGCCCCGACCGAGCAGCTGCGGATCCTCGACCGCGCGCTTCGCAACACCGTCAGCGCCACGATCATCCACGGCGGCGTCAAGATCAACGTCGTCCCTGCCCAGGTGGAGCTCGAGCTGGACGGGCGCTCGCTCCCCGGTTACGGGCCCGACGAGATCATTCGCGAGATCCACGACCTCGTCGGCCCCGACCTCGAGCTCGAGCTCGTCCGCCACGACCCCTGCCCCGCGGAACCGGATCTCAGCTTCCTGCCGACGCTCTCCGAGATCCTGCGCGAGCTCGACCCGGCCGCCGTGCCGGTGCCGATGCTGCAGATCGGCGTCACCGACGGGCGCTTCTTCGCGCGCCTCGGCATCCAGACCTACGGCTTCCTGCCGCTGAACCTGCCTGACGGCTTCGAGTTCCTCAAGCTGATCCACGCCGCCGACGAGCGCGTGCCCGCCGACGCGGTGCGGTTCGGCGCCGAGGCGATCCGGCGCGCGGTCGAGCGCTACGCGGCGTGAAGCTGCTCGTCCTCGGCGGAACGAAGTTCCTCGGACGCCACGCCGTCGATGCTGCACTCGACGCGGGGCACAACGTCACGATCTTCACGCGGGGGCAGACCAACTCCGAGCTCTTCCCCGACGCCGAGCATCTGCACGGCAACCGCGACGGCGACCTCGATGTACTGCACGGCGGGAGCTGGGACGGGGTCGTGGACACGACCGGCTACGTGCCGCGCGTCGTCCGCCAGTCCGCCGAGCTCCTGCGCGACAAGGTGCAGCGGTACGTTTTCGTCTCCAGCATCTCGGTGTACGCCGACTTCACTGAGCCGATCACCGATCAGTCAACCGTCGCGCAGCTGGACGACCCGTCGACGGAGGCGGTCGAAGAGCACTACGGCGCGCTCAAGGCTGCATGCGAGCAGGTCGTGGAGGAGGTGTATGCCGAGCGGAGCGCGCGCGTGCGCGCGGGCCTGATCGTCGGGCCCAACGACCCGACCGACCGCTTCACGTACTGGCCGCGGCGTCTCGCCCGGGGCGGCGACGTGCTCGCGCCGGGCGACGCCGGTGCGCCCGTGCAGCTCGTCGACGCGCGCGACCTCGGCGCGTGGCTCGTGAAGCTCGCGCTCGAGGGGCCGGGCGGAACGTTCAACGCGACGGGGCCCACAGAGCCGCTGACGCTCGCGGAGCTCCTCGAGCGTGCGCGTGCCGCGGTCGGCTCCGACGCGAACCTCCTCTGGACGGACTCCCAGCGAATCCTCGACGCCGGCGTGCAGCCGTGGACGGAGCTGCCGCTCTGGCTCCCGAGCGGCGAGTACGCCGGGATGATGCGCGCCGACGTGCAGCCCGCTGTCACGGCAGGGCTGAGCTTCCGGCCGCTCGAGGAGACGGTCGTCGACACGCTCGCCTGGGATCGCACCGTCAGCGGCGAGCGTCAGACCCTCTCGGACGAGAGAGAGCGGGAGATCCTTGCGGCCGCCTGACCGGATCCGGGTCAGGCGCGAGCCGCAGCGCGCGCTCTACGACCGGGAAACGATCGAGGCGATCCTCGACGAGGGCGTCCTCTGTCACATCGGCTTCGAGATCGAGGGTCAGCCGTACGTCATCCCCACGCTGCACGCGCGCGTCGGCGACAAGCTCTACGTGCACGGTTCCGCGGCGAGCCGGATGCTGAAGCACGCTGCATCGGGCGCGCCTGTTTGCGTGACGGTCACGCTGTTCGACGGGCTCGTGCTCGCGCGATCGGTGTTCAACCACTCCGTGAACTACCGCTCGGCCGTCGTGTTCGGCACGGCGACGCTCGTCGAGGGCGACGAGAAGCGCGACGCGCTGCGCGCGCTGACGGAGCAACTCGCGCCTGGGCGCTGGGACGAAGCGCGGCAACCGTCCGAGCAGGAGCTGAGGGCGACGTGGATTCTCTCGCTGCCGCTCGACGAGGCGTCCGCGAAGGTGCGTGTCGGCGGACCCGAGGACGAGCCGGAGGACCTCGAGCTGCCCGTGTGGGCGGGGGTCGTCCCCGTGCACCTCGCCGCGGAGCCCAGCGACTACGAGTGGAAGCGTGTGCGGGGCGGTCGAGTTGGACCGCCCCGCACGTAGCAGCTACGGTCGATTGAGCTGGACCAGCACCGACCCGGCATTGGTCGGATGCTGTTTGTCGGAGCCGTACTCCACGAGGGCGAACCACGACTCGCCGGCGGCGAGCTTCGGCTCGTTCCACGCGAGGGTCACGTCGAACGGGACGTTCGCCGGCACGGTGCCGGTGGGTCCGGTCGCCGTCAGGTCGCCGTTGTCGACGCCCGGGACGGCCGCGATCGTCAGCTCGATGTCGTCGAGCCCCTGGCCCGTGAGCCAGTTCTGGACCAGCACCCAGTACCTGCCGCCGGCCGGGTTCGGGACCTGGCAGGACTCGAGCACCGCGCCCGTCGCGCTCGAGCACACCTCCTCGTCGGCGGAGGCCTTGCCGTCACCGTTCGCGTCCCGACCGACGTAGAGGTCGATGTCGGTCGAGGTGGCTTTCGTGATGGCCGCCGCGAGCACCTTTGCGCCCGCAGGCACGTCGACGAGCGTGACCGACGTGTTGACGCTGTTGTATGGGAGCAGCGGCGCAGAGTCCTGCGTCATCTGCAGGTGCGTCACCGTGCCCTTCGTGAGACCCCAGACCCGCGACTGGAAGCCGGTGATCTTCACCGGCGACGAGACCTGGATGGTCTGCGAGCCCTGCGTCCCGTTCGTGACGAGCGTTGCCGACTGCGCCTTGCCGACGAAGACCTCGACCGGCAGGTGCGCAGCCGGCGTCGCCGAGCCTGCGGACAGGTCGATCTCACCGGCGAGCCACTGACCGACGCCGAGCTTCGAGACGTCGGCGGTGATCGTCAGCGTCTGGGTCTGGCCCGGACCCAGGGTGAAGCGCGACGGCGTCACCGTCAGCCCCATCGCCTTCGGCTTGACGGTCGACACGTTCCAGGTCGCCGTGGTCGCACCCGTGAGCGTGCGTGTCCACGTGCACGTCGCCTCGCAGGCGGAGTTGGCGATGCTCGGCTCGTTCAGCGTCGTCGGATCGCCGCCGGTCGCCGGATTTGCCGCGGCGTAGTTCGGCGCCGTCTCGTCCAGGACGAAGCCGGCGAGCGCCGCCTTCGTCAGGTCGACCCGGCCTGCGCCGCGGTCGAACGGACCGGACGCCTTCCCGTCCTCGGTGACCGACGTCTTCGCGGTCGTCATCAGCGCCGACTGGATCTCGGCAGGAGTCCACGTGCTGTGGAGCGCAACGATCAACGCCGCGGCACCCGTGAGGTGCGGGGTCGCCATCGAGGTGCCGCTGAGGATTCCGTACTCGGCATCGCCGACCGTCGCGGGTCCGTTGATCGCCGCGAGGATGTCGACGCCCGGCGCAGCGATGTCCGGCTTCAGCACGTCCGGATGCGTCTTGTCCGGACCGCGGGAGCTGAACGACGCCATCCGATCGCCGTTCGTCGGCGACAGGTCGAGCGTTGCGCCGGCGATCGACGCGGTGTGCTCGCCGGCCGTGGCGAGCCACGCCTCGAGCGCGAGCCCGTCGCTGTACGTGATCGCGACACCGGGAAGCGTGAACGCGTCGCCGATCAGCGAGTTGCCGCTCGCCTGGTCGTTCGCGAGCACGTAGCCGCCCGCGCCGCCGGCCGCGACGTTCTTCCCCTTCGCCACGCGACCGTACGTCCCGCGGTCGCACACGACGATCTCGCCGTGGAACGTGCCCGGCGGGAACGGGTTGATCACCGAGTCGCCGGTCGCCGCGATCGCAGGACCGTCGCCGCACAGCGGATACCCGTAGTCGCCCGCGTACACGATCTTCGCCGGGCCGTAGCCGGACGTGACGCCGGCGCCGGTCAGGTCCGCCGGACCACCGCTCATGCCGGTCAGGTGGTTGACGAACTTACGGTTGTGGGTCGTAGCGGCGACTGCCGTCACCCACGGCGCGTTGGCCGGCGAGCCCATCGTGCGCGTAGCCGGACCGGAGTTGCCCGCCGCGACAGACGCGAAGACGCCGGCGTCGCGTGCGCCGAGGAATGCTTGCGCATTGGAGTCGCTCCACGCATCGCGCGAGCCGCCGCCGATCGAGAAGTTGATCACGTCGACGCCGTCGGCGGTTGCCTGGTCGATCGCCTGCGTCGTCTCCGCGTTGAGACAACCGGCGGCGGTGCAGGCCTTGTAGGTGATGAGGTTCGCGTGCGGCGCCACGCCCGAGATCCTCCGCGTGATGTCGATCGTCGGAGCGTGCAACACCGCGGCGGGGATCACGTTGCCGACCGCGGTGCTCGCGGTGTGGCTGCCGTGTTCGTTGTCGTCCTCCGGCGTCGTGCCCGTAAAGTCGTACACGCCGATCAGCTTGCTGTTGCAGAACGGCGTGCCCGTCACCGGTGCACACAGGCCGTAATACGTCCCTCGAGGGTTGCGGACCGTGTAGCCGTCGCCGCCCGTGGCCGCGAACGACGGATGGTCATGGTTGATGCCGGTGTCGATGTCACCGACGACGACGCCCTCGCCCATGGTTCCGTGCGCGCCGCCGGCGGCACTGCCGTCCCAGAGCGAGCCGGCGCCGATCCATTGCGGCCCGACGTCGGTCTGGAGCTGGAGCATCTGCTCGTGCTCGACGTTCCTGACGCCCGCCATCCTCGTAACGGCGGCGGCCTCGTCGTCGGAGAGCTGCACGTACAGGCCGTTGAACGCGTACCGGTACGAGATCGTCGCGCTGACGGCGCGGCCGAGCGTCTGAGCGAGCGCCGTCTGGAACGCGGTCTGCTTCTGTGCGAGGTAGTTCAGGTAGGCCTTGCTCGCGGAGCTCGTCGAGTTGAGCTTCACCGCGCCGATAGCCCCCGGGTTCGTCGCCTGCAGCCCGACGACGCCGCCGCGATAGCTCGCGAGCGGGGGGTCCGAGAGCTGAACGATGTAGCCGCTGAGCGAGGCGGCGCCGGCCTGGGAGCCGACGGCGAGCAGGACCAGCACGCCGATGACGGCGAGCGCGCCGCCGCCCTTCCACACACGGTGGGACACGTACTCCTCCTGGAGGTCGCTGGGGATGCGAAACCGGATTTCGCGGAACGTGTTATCTCCAAGCGAACGGGACCCCTAAACGCGCGCCGAATTGACTGAGCCGTCAGTCGGCCGGGCGTGGTTAGCATGGCGGCCGATGAGCACGTACGAGCGTCACGTCCTCGACAACGGCCTCCGCGTCCTGACCGCGCCCATGCCCGAAGCGCAGTCCGTGACGTGCATGGTGATGCTCGCCGCGGGCTCCCGCTACGAGACGCCCGAGACGAACGGCATCGCCCACTTCTCGGAGCACATGTTCTTCAAGGGAACCGAGCTGCGACCGAGCGCGCGCCAGATCGCGGGCGAGATCGACTCCATCGGCGGCGAGTTCAACGCCTTCACGGGCAAGGAGTACACGGCGTACTACGTCAAGTGCGCCGCAGAGCACCGCGACATCGCGCTCGACGTGCTCATCGACATGCTCCGCAACTCACGCTTCGACCCTGAGGAGATCGACCGTGAGAAGGGCGTGATCATCGAGGAGATGAACATGTACTTCGACACGCCGCGCGACTTCATCGGCGGCGTGTACGAGGAGCTCGTCTACGGCGACCAGCCGCTCGGCTGGGAGATCATCGGCCGGAAAGAGACCGTACGCGGAGCGACGCGCGAAACGTTCACGTCGTACCTCGACCGCTGGTACCACCCGCCGCGGATCGTGCTCGGCGTCGGGGGCCGCCTCGGCGATGGACTGCTCGAGCGCGCGCAGGAGCTGCTCGGCGACCTGCCGCCGCGCGAGACGGGCGAGCCTGATCCTGTCCAGCCGTACGTGAACGGCCGCGTACGCGTCTTCACGAAGCAGTCCGACCAGGCGCACCTGATCCTCGGCATCCCGAGCTACCCGATCGTGCACCCGGACCGCTACGCACTCCAGGTGCTCTCAACCGTGCTCGGAGGCGGTATGTCGTCGCGGCTCTTCACCGAGGTGCGCGAGCGACGTGGGCTCGCGTACTACGTCTTCGGGCTCAACCACAGCTACACGGATGCGGGCTCCCTCTATGCGCAGGCCGGGGTCGACATCAACCGGATCGACGAAGCGGTAACGACGATTCTCGCGGAGCTGCGAACGATTGCCGCAGAGCCGGTGCCGGCCGACGAGCTCGAGAAGGCGCGGAACTTCGCGAAGGGGCGCTTCGTGCTTCAGCTCGAGAGCCCGCAGGGGCTGATCCTCTTCGGCTTGCGCCGCGAGGTGCTCGAAGGGCGGGCCCCCGACCTCGACGAGGTGCTCGAAGGGTTGAACGCCGTCACCGGCGAGGACGTGCAGCGCGTGGCGCAGGATCTCGTCGCGGACGAACGGCTCCGGCTCGCCGTGATCGGGCCGTTCGACGACGCCGAGCGGTTCGAGAAGCTCCTGTAGGAACATGGCGGGGCGGCCTGCGCCGCCCCGCCGCTCATTCTCTCAGGGAGCGAAATCCGCTTTGTCGTGCCGGGTCGACGGTCCGGTTAGCACCTGAGCCCGGGAACCGTCCGTCAGAGTGCTTTCAACCCGACGGAGCTCGCTCTGTCGCGTCCATCTAACCATTCGCCGCGGACGCCGCGAAGCCCTTCACGTGACGATCGTCGCGAAGTCCGCCTCCATGATCGCTCGATCGTGCTCGTCGGCGATCTTCGCCGTCTCGGCCCGGCCGAGCTCTGCGTAGCGTCGTGTCTCCTCGATGTCGCCGGCGACCATGTGCGCTCGAGCCATGGCCTCGTACGCTGCGGGTAGATCGAAGGCCGCCATCGCCTCCGGGTTCGCCTCGACGAGCTCGAGGCAGCGACGCGCGTGGTGCAGCGCCGGCTCGACGCGTTCGAGGATCGCGTACACGCGAGAGCACTGCCACTCGCTGCGTGCCCGGTTGGCCGGCGTCCCGACCTGGACCCAGTGATATGCCGAAGCGTGCGCGCAATGGAGCATCTCGTCGTCGTCGGCGCGGGTGCGGTCGGTCTTCTCCAGCAGCGCCCAGACCTTGTTGAACAGGTCGACCCCGAGCCGGCGCTCAGTCTCCGGGTCGAGCAGCTCGGCCTGCGTTCCCATCGCGAACTCCCTTCCGTCGCTCAGCTGTCGTCCTGCGTCTCGTCATCAGCCCGGTGTTGGATCTCGCTCACCACGGTCGGGTCCGCCAGCGTCGTCGTGTCGCCGAGCGGGCGGTTCTCGGCGACGTCGCGGAGCAGGCGGCGCATGATCTTGCCGCTGCGCGTCTTCGGCAGCTCGGGCGTGAAGACGATGTTCGCGGGCTTCGCGATCGCGCCGATCTTCTTCGCGACGTGATCGCGGAGCTCTGCGAGCTTCTCGACCGAGGGCTCGGCACTGCCCTTGAGCGTCACGTACGCGACGATCGCCTCGCCGGTCGTCGCATCCTTGCGCGAGCACACCGCCGCCTCCGCGACGTCCTGATGGTCGACGAGCGCCGACTCGACCTCGATCGTGGAGATGCGGTGGCCCGAGACGTTCATCACGTCGTCGACGCGCCCGAGCAGCCAGAAGCGCTCGGCGTCCTTGAAGATTCCACGCAGCATCGCCGGCCACGGCCGCTTCAGGACGAGGTAGCCACCGCCGCCGGGGCCGACCTCATTGCCGCGCTCGTCGAACACCGCTGCCTCGACGCCCGGGAACGGCTTCGTCGCTGAGCCCGGCTTCAGCGTCGTGATGCCCGGCAGCGGCGTGATCAGGATCATCCCCGTCTCGGTCTGCCACCAGGTGTCGACGATCGGCGTGCGGTCGCCGCCGATGTGCTCGCGGTACCAGACCCAGGCCTCCGGGTTGATCGGCTCGCCGACCGTTCCGAGCAGCCGTAGCGACGTCAGGTCGTGCTTGCCGGCGTGCTCCGGTCCCCATTTCATGTGCGCACGGATCGCGGTCGGCGCCGTGTAGAGGATCGTCACGCCGTAGCGCTCGACGATGTCCCACCAGCGATCCTTGTCAGGGAAGTCGGGCGTTCCTTCGTAAAGCACCGACGTCGCGCCGTTGCAGAGCGGCCCGTAGACAATGTAGCTGTGCCCGGTGATCCAGCCGATGTCGGCCGCGCACCAGTACACGTCGGTGTCGGCCTTCAGGTCGAAGATGTAGTAGTGCGTCGCCGCGACGCCGCAGAGGTAGCCGCCGGTCGTGTGCACGATCCCCTTCGGCTTCGCGGTGGTGCCGCTCGTGTACATCAGGAACAGCAGGTCCTCGCTGTCCATCGGCTCGCACGGGCACGATTGCGGGTCGTCCGACTGACCGTCGGCGAGCTCGTGCCACCAGTGATCGCGGCCGTCCTGCATCGGCACGTCGCTGCCGGTTCGGCGCAGCACGATCGAGGCACGCACCTTCGGCGCCTCCCTCATCGCCTCGTCGGCGGTCTTCTTCAGCGCGACCATCGAGCCGCGGCGCCACGCCTCGTCCTGCGTGATCAGCACCTCGCACTCCATGTCGACCATGCGGCTCGACAGCGAGTCGGCGGAGAAGCCGCCGAAGATGACGGTGTGCGGCGCGCCCAACCGTGTGCAGGCGAGCATCGCGACCGGAAGCTCCGGAACCATCCCCATGTAGATCGCGACCGGGGTGCCCTTCGTCACCCCGATCTGCTTGAGCGCGTTCGCGAAGCGGACGACGTCACGCTGGAGCTCTGAGTAGGTGATCTCGCGGCGATCGTCGACCGGCTCACCCTCCCAGTGGTAGGCAACCTTGTCGCCGTTGCCCGCGTCGACGTGACGGTCGACGCAGTTGAAGCAGACGTTGAGCGTGCCCCCGAGGTACCACTTCGCGTACGGCAGCTCCCACTCGTAGAGCGTCGCGAAGGGCTCGAACCAGGTCAGGCGCTCGCGCGCCTCCCGCTCCCAGAACGACTCGAACGTCTCGTCGTAGATCTCCGGCTTCGCGTTCGCCTGCGCGGCGAATTCCGGGGGCGGCGGATAGCGCCGCTCCTCGAGGAATATCGTCTCGATCGCGTGCTGCGTCATGGCGCGAGATCGTACGGGTAATTGGTGACGAGCTCGAGGCCGTCGTCCGTCACGATTGCGATGTCCTCCAGCCGAACGCCGCCGTAGCCGGCGCGGTACAGCCCCGGCTCGATGGCGATCACGTCGCCTGCGACGAGATCGTCGCCGGCGCGCGACATCCACGGCCGCTCGTGCACCTCCAGGCCGACGCCGTGGCCGAGCCCGTGGAAGAACCCGCTGTCGAGAACCTGTTCCGGCCTCTTCGTCAGCGGAGTCGGGTAGCCGTGCGCGGCGAAGAGGTCGCACGTCATCTGCATCAAGGCGCGCCCGTTCGTGCCGGGCTTGGCCGCCGCAACGACAAGATCGAGCGCCTCCTTCGCGAGCCGGTGGTACTCGCGCACCTCGTCGGACGGCGTGCCGACGACGTACGTGCGCGTCATGTCGGTGTAGACGCCCGTCTCGCGGTCGCGCGGAAAGAGGTCGAAGACGATCGGCTCGTCCGGCAGGATCGTGCCCGAGCCGCCCTCGTGCCCGATCGCCGTCTGGGCACCGTGCGAAACCGTGTAGTGATCGGCCGCGACGCCGTGCTCGCTGAAGACGCGCTCGATCTCGAGCTTGATGCGCTCGCAGGTGAGCGGCTCACCGTCGAGGACGAGCGTTCCGTTCACATCCGCGCTGCGCAGCATCCCCCGCGAGACGTCGAGCGCGGCCTCGACGGCCCGCTGCGCGCGGCGCAGGCCGGCGAGCTCCACCTCGTTCTTCCGGCGGCGCCGGTCCTCGAAGAGCTCGCGATCGACGCGCAGCTCGACGCCGTTCGCACGCAGGTGGTCGGCGAGCTCCAGCGGGAACGACGCCGGCACGGCAGCGCGTGTCAGCCCGAGCTCGCGGACCGCCCGCAGGGAGATCTCGAGCTCCGCCTCGTGCTCGGGCAGGCCGCTCGCGAGCAGCTCGTCGACGCCGAAATGCTCGGGCGGGATCGTTTCGATCCCGGCGGCGGAGATCCGCTCGATCTCGAGGGCTGAGACGACGGCGATCCTGCGGCCGTCGCGCTCGACGTAGAGAAACGGGTCCGGCACCGCGACGGGAACCTCGTGCCGCAACTCCGGGGACCGCATGGAGTCCGCGTAGATCAGGACGTCGCCCACGGCGCCGATCCTATAGTCCGCTGCGATGCCGATCTTCCGGCCAGAGGACGAGGCACGGGTGCGAGAGCTGCTCGACGCACTCGAGCGCCCCGTTGAGCTGCTTGTTGCGCTCGGCCCTGAGGAGACGCCGCTGCACGGCGCGCGCGACATCGACTTCGGTGCGGAAACGCAACGCCTCGTCGAGGGCCTGGCCTCTCTCTCCGAGCACGTGTCGTACCGGGTCGAAGACCGTCCGCCCGGTGTCGCGTTGTTTCCCGCGGTCCTGATCCTCCCCGAAGGGGAGGACGTCGGGCTCCGCTATTACGGGCTCCCTCACGGCTACGAGCTCGGCTCGCTGATCGGAGCGGTGCTCGAGGCCGGGAAGCGCGAGTCGTCCCTCTCGCCGGAGTCGCTCGAACGCCTCGGCGCGCTCGAGCAGGACCTCGCGATCGACGTCTTCGTCACGCCGACCTGACCGCATTGTCCGCCGGCCGTGCTGCTGGCGTACAAGACCGCGCTCGCCTCGCCCCGGGTTCGGGCAGCTGGGATCGAGGCGACCGAGTTCCCGCAGCTCGCCGACTCGATGGACGTGTGGGCGGTACCCAGGATCGTCGTGAACGGCGTGCCGCAGTGGGACGGTGCCGTGCCCGAGCGGGTCTTCCTCGACCGCGTGCTGGCACCCGCGTTCGAATAGCCCACGCGGGTAGATTCAGAGGATGAGCGAACTGCTCGAACGGGCGCACGAGCTCTTTGCCGGCTTCGAGGCGGAGCTGAAGTCGGAGCTTCCGCAGGCTTCGGGCAACTTCGACGCGCACACCCACCTCGGAACCGACATCGACGGCATGGTCGGGCGACCGGAAGAGCTCACGGCGATGCTGGACCTCTACGGCTTCTCGCGCTGCAACGTCTTCTGCCTCGACGAGCCCGACCGGCACCCCTCTTTCCGGGCCGGCAACGACCGCACGCTCGCCTTCGCCGAGAAGTCCAACGGCCGGTTCATCCCGTACGTGCGTCTCGACCTGAGCGAGAGCCCGATCGAGGAAGCCGAGCGCTGCCTCGATCTCGGAGCGCGAGGCATCAAGCTCCACCCGCGCGCGCAGAAGTTCGTGCTCGACGACGAGCGGCTCGCGCCGGTCTTCGCGATCGCATCGGAGCGCAAGGTTCCGATCCTCATCCACGGCGGCCGCGGGTTGCCGCCGATCGCGGACCATCTCCACGACCTCGTGGAGCGCTACGAGAACGTGCAGCTGATCATCGCGCACGCCGGCATCGCCGACCTCTCCGGCCTTGCCGGGCACTTCGCAGGCACGCCGGGCGTCTTCTTCGACACCTCCGTGTGGAGTGCCGTCGACCTCCTGAGCTTCTTCCGGCTCGTGCCGCCGGAGCAGATCGTCTACGCATCGGACTATCCCTACGGAGGTCAGCCCGGCTCGCTGCTGCTGATGCTCCGGTCGGCGCGCTCCGCCGGATTGACGGAGGCGCAGATCGTCGAGTTGCTCGCCGGGAATGCGAACCGGATCGCGGACGGTGCGGCGCCGCTCGAGCCGTCCCAGCCGCAGGGGGCCGACGTCCTGCGGCAGCCGATGGCCATGGCGCGCATCCACCAGTACCTGTCGATGGCGATGCCCCTCATCTACTCGCGCCAGCAGGATCCGGTCGGCGCGCTCCGCCGGATTGACGGAGGCGCAGATCGTCGAGTTGCTCGCCGGGAATGCGAACCGGATCGCGGACGGTGCGGCGCCGCTCGAGCCGTCCCAGCCGCAGGGGGCCGACGTCCTGCGGCAGCCGATGGCCATGGCGCGCATCCACCAGTACCTGTCGATGGCGATGCCCCTCATCTACTCGCGCCAGCAGGACGGCTTCGGCGCGCTCGGCCTCGCGCTCAACGCGACGAACGAGCGCAACGGGCATGTCGAGGAGCTCGGGCAGATCCGCGAGCTCCTCGAGGCGGCGCGCGAGCTCTGGCGGACGCTGCCGGAGGCAGAGGACGACACCGAGTCGCGGATCGTCGCGCGCACGACGGCGCGCCTGATTCACCTTGCGGACATCATCGCGGTGACCACGTGAGGCTCACGGTCAACGGTCACCTCTACGAGGCGACCGCTCCGGTCGGGACGAGCCTGGCGCACGTGCTGCGCGAGCTGCTCGGCCTCACCGGAACGAAGATCGCCTGCAACGAAGGGCACTGCGGGGCCTGCACGGTGCAGGTCGACGGCGTGCCGACGCTTGCGTGCATCACGCTCGCGCACAACGTCCTGGGCGAGATCACGACCATCGAAGGCCTGCGCGACCATCCGCTGATCGACGCGTTCGTGCGCAGCGACGCGGTGCAGTGCGGCTTCTGCACGCCGGGGCAGGTGGTCTCGGCTGCCGCACTCGTCGCCGCCAACCCGAGTCCCACCGTGGACGAGATCCGTCACCGGATGGCGGGCAACATCTGCCGCTGCGGCACGTACCCGCGAATCGAGGAGGCGATCCTGACGTGGCGCGACTGATCCGCACCGAGAAGGAGGTCGAGGGCCGCTTCGAGGAGATCTGGCTCGTCGTCGACGAGGATCCGCTCACCCAGTGGCCCGAGGGGCCGCTCTCGGTCGTCGGCCGGAACGCGGTGCGAAAGGACGCGCCCCAGCGGGTGCGCGGCGAGGCGCGCTTTACGGCGGACATCCAGCTGCCCGGCCTGCTGCACACCGCCGTGCTGCGCTCGCCCCACGCGCACGCGCGCGTGCAGCGGATCGACCTCGCGCCGGCCCTCGCCCTGCCGGGCGTGCACGCCGCCCTCGGTCCGGGCGAGGCCAAGGGGCTCGTCGAGGAGCCGGGCTTCTGCGGCCAGGCCGTCGCCGCGGTGGCGGCGGACACGTTCGAGCAGGCGCGGCGCGCCGTCGAGGCGGTCGACGTCGAGTGGGAGCTGCTCGAGGTCGTGCTCGACCCCGAGGAGGCGGTTGCGCGCGAGCTCTTCACGATGCCCTCGGCGCGCTTCGAGCGCGGCGACTTCGAGCGGGCGCTCGCAAGCGCGGATGTGGTCATCGAAGGCACGTATCGCACCTCGGTCGTGCTGCACAACTCGATGGAGACGCACCAGGCCGTCTGCGAGTGGGTCGGCGACACGCTCAACGTGTACATCTCGACCCAGTACATCTGGGGCGTGCGCAACGAGGTCGCGAACGAGCTCGGAATCCCGGGCGACAACGTGCGCGTGGTCTGCGAGTACATGGGCGGCGGCTTCGGCTCGAAGAACGGCGCCGACGAGTACACGTTCGTCGCGGCGGAGCTCGCGAAGCGGACGGGTCGGCCCGTGCGCTGCGCCCTGACGCGACGCGAGGAGAACACCGCAGCGGGCAACCGCAACCTGACGATCCAGAAGCTGACGGTCGGCGCGCGCAGCGACGGGACGCTCGTCGCCCTCGGCGGCGAGTTCATCAACGGCGTCGGCTGGTCGGGGTGGTCGGCGATGACCGAGGGCCCGATGCAGATGCTCTACGCGTGCGAGAACGTCCGCACTGTCCGCCACGGCGCAAAGATCAACACCCCGCCGATGAAGGCGTTCCGCGCGCCCGGCTTCGTCGAAGGAACCTTCGGCCTCGAATGCCTGATCGACGAGCTCGCGGCCAGGCTCGAGCTCGACCCGCTCGAGCTCCGGCGCAAGAACTACGCGGCCTCGCACGACGCCAAGCCGTACTCCTCGAAGAACCTGAGGGAGTGCTACGACCTCGCGGAGAAGCACTGGCAGCGCAGGCACGACGTGCGTTCACGCTCGACCGACACGTGGAAGCACGGTGTGGGCATGGCGTCCCAGATCTGGTTCGGCGGGGGCGGCCCGCCGTCGTATGCGTGGACGCGCGTCACCTCCGACGGACGGATCGCGGTCGTCACGGCGATGCAGGACATCGGCACCGGCACGCGGACGGCGATGGCGCAGATCGCGGCGGAGGAGCTAGGCGTCCCGCTCGACCGCGTCAGCGTCGAGGTGGGAGACAGCGCGCGCGGGCCGTACGCGACACTGTCCGCCGGCTCGTCGACGACGCCCTCCGTCGGACCCGCCGTGCGGGCGGCCGCCGCGGACGCGAAGCGGCAGATCATCGAGATCGCCGCCCAGCGCTACGAGGTCGAGGAGCGGGTGCTCGACATCAAGGACGGCCTCGTGTTCTCCGCCGACGGCAAGGTATCGACGCCCCTCGAGACGTTGCTCGAGATCCTCCAGGACGCGCAGATCCTCGGCACGGGCGGGCGGGGCCCGAACCCGACGGGGATGTCCGTGCTCACCTTCGGCATCCAGGTCGTCGAGGTCGCCGTCGACGTCGAGACCGGCGAGGTGCGCGTCGAGCGCGTC
Organism: Actinomycetota bacterium; assembly: GCA_005888335.1. The sequence continues at coordinate 1,741 of VAWY01000174.1, read as the reverse complement.
GCGGCGGCGCACGACGTCGGCCGGATCATCAATCCCCTCGGTGCGCGGAGCCAGGTCGAGGGCGGGATCATCCAGGGGATCGGGCACACGCTCACGGAGCAGCGCCTGCACGACCCGGAGACGGGTCGGATCCTCACGACGACACTCGACGCCTACCGCATGCCGACGATCGCCGACGTTCCCGAGATCGTGTGCGAGTTCGTCGACAAGCCGGACGAGCACCTGACGAGCCTCGGCTCGAAGGGTCTCGGGGAGCCGCCGATCGTGCCGATCGCCGCCGCGATCGCGAACGCGATCCGCGACGCGACCGGCGCGGACGTCCACGAGCTGCCGATCTCGCGGGAGGAGCTGCTGCGCGCACTCGAGGCGGCGCGGCGCAAGGAGCAGCGTGGAGCTCCTGCGGCCGTCTAGCCTGGCGGAGCTCGACTCCGCAAGTGACAAGTTGTTACTTGCGGGCGGGACCGAGGTCGTGCCGCTCCTGCGCGACGGGATCCTCCGGGCCGACGTGCTCGTCGACGTGCGCGGGATCGTGCCGCGGGGCATCGACGGCAACCGGATCGGCGCGGGGACGACGCTCGCAGAGCTCGAGGCAGCACCACAGGTCCCCGAGGCGCTGCGGGAGGCGTGCCGGCTTGCGGCCTCGCCGCAGCTCCGGAACATGGGCACGCTCGGCGGCAACCTGCTCCAGTCGACGCGTTGCTGGTACTGGCGGCTGCAGTACCCGTGCCGGCTGCACGGAGGCGATCGCTGCCATGCGCGGGAGGGAGAGCACCGCGAGCACGCCATCTTCGCGAACGACTTCTGTGCGTCGGCGCATCCCTCCGACGTCGCCGCAGCGCTCCTCGCCCTCGGCGCGACGCTGCACACGTCTCGGCGGGAGCTCCCGCTCGCCGAGCTCTACCGCCTGCCCGACGAGGTGGACCGCGAGCTCGTGACCCTCGAACCGGGCGAAGTGATCCTCGAGCTCGAATTGCCCGCGGTGGAGGCGAGCACCTACCTCAAGGCGATGGACCGGAAGCGGTGGGCCTTCCCCCAGGTCGGCGTCGCGGCGGCTCGGGTCGGCGGGGAGGTTCGGCTTGCCCTCGCCGGGGTAGCACCGATTCCTTGGCTCCTGAACGGCCCCGCCGCACTCGACGCCGCAACGCCTCTTCCTCGTACGGCCTGGAAGGTCGACGTCGCGCGGGCGCTCGTGCGGCGCGCCCTCGATCGCATCTGATCGCCCGTAGAATCACGCTCGGGATGGCTCTGCGGCTCGGTGTTCTCTTCGCCGTCGCCGGCGTTGCGTGCTTCAGCGCGGTCGCATCGGCGGCGCACGGGACCCGCACGGCGGCTGTCGCGCGCATTCCGGCGCTCCCGGCGAAACAGGAGTCGGCCGCCGGGCGCTGCCCGATCCCGGCGAGGTTCCGGCCGGCGTTCGAGCGCGCCGCACACGACGCCGGGCTCCAGCTCTCGATGCTCGTCGCCGTCGCGCAGGTCGAGTCCGAGTTCAAGCCGAACGCGCACTCGTATGCCGATGCGCGCGGACTGCTGCAGGTGCTGCCGGCGACCGCTGCCGAGCTCCGGTTGAACGCCGACGATCCCTCGTCGAACGTGCTCGCCGGCGCGCGCTACCTGAAGTTGATGCTGAAGCGCTTCGAGCGCACGGATCTCGCGCTGGCCGCGTACAACGCAGGCCCCACCGTCGTCGACCGGCTCGGCCGAGCGCCCACGCACGCGACGCAGACGTACATCGCGAACGTCC
>VAWY01000173.1 GCA_005888335.1 Actinomycetota bacterium | reverse complement strand
GCGCGCCTTGATCGGATCCTGGGGCGGGCGGGATGACCCGGCCGGCCAGCGCGCCGGCCCACGGGCTGTTGGGCACTCGCCACGGCGGGTTGACCTCCTGCCACTGGATGTCGTACGCGCCGGCGGGGGTCCCGAGCCCTGGCCGTCGACCGCGATCGGGTAGCTGCGGGCGGGGCGCGGGTGCACGTAGAGCCGCAGGCGGAAGGCGGCGCGGTCGATGATGGGGTAGGCGCGGTCGTGGCGGACGAGGGTCGGCGAGCGTGACGCGCGGCGCGACGCGCCGGGTGGGGACCGTCAGAGCGCGCGGCGGGTCGGCTCGTGCCAGCGCCGCCTGGAGTTCGCGGGCGAGCCGCGCGGCGCGCACCGCGCGCCCCGGGCGGGCGGGGACCTTTTCCAGCCCTTTCGCGGAAGGCGCGTTTCTTCTGTCGTTTCGCGCACTCCCGGTCGCGAGCCGCTGCTCGGCTCGCGACCGGAGCGCCGACGGGCCGCCATGACAAGACGCGAACCGCGCGCTCGTGCGTCCCGCGCACACCAGATGCCCGCCTCGGTCCGGGGGCTTAGGTCCGGACGGCGAGAGTCGCCGGGTGGGCTCGACCATCGGCGACGGCACCTGGGCTGGTGCGTCGACCGCCTGGCGGTTTGAACGCGCCACGGATGGTCGGTCGAGACGCGTGGCCAGCGCGCCCTGCCCCGGCGCGCTGCAGGCGGTCTGCCGCCGTCCGCTGGCCTGACCCGCCGCCGCCGACGGGATGTTCGTAGCGCGTTTCGGCAGTCCGGCTGCGCAGAGTCGCCGTCTTGATTGCGGGGCGTGATCTTGGCGGCGACGGAGCGGTTGCCATGAGCAACGACCCGCCCGAGCGAAGAGACCGTCCTCATGTCCAGTCACCTCAGTTTCACCGTCGCCTGCGCCGTTGCGCTCCTGGCCGTTCCTGCCGGGTCGATGGCGCAGGGTGCAGATCGCAACCACGATGGGCTCCCGGATCGCTGGGAGGGCCGACATCACCTATCGCTGAAGGTGAACCAGGCGACCCGCGACCCGGATCACGACGGCCTGAACAACCGCGGGGAGCGGCGCCACGGCACCGACCCGCGCAGCGCCGACACCGATGGCGATGGCCTGCCCGACGGGCTGGAGGTGCGCACGGGCAACGACCCGCGCAAGCGCGACTCCGACGGCGACGGCGTCGCCGACGGGCGCGAGAACGCCGGCGCCGTGCAGTCCTTCAACGGCGGCGTGCTGACCATCAAGCTCGCCGACGGCTCGACGCTCAGCGGCACGGTCTCCGACGCGACGCGCGTCTCGTGCCAGCACGCGGACGAGACCGAGATCGAAAGCGAGACGACCGTCCATCACCGCCGTGCCGCGACCGCCAACGCGGCGCGCAACGGCGGCGACTCCGGCCCAGGCTCGGGCCACGACAACAACGAGGCCGAGAACGAGAACGAGCACGCCGCCGAGAACGAGGTCGGCGAGCACCACTCCGCCCCGGACAGCACGTGCGCGGCAAAGGGCCTGGTGCCGGGCGCCGCGGTCCACGAGGCCTCGCTCCGGGCCACCGCCGCCGGGTCGCTCTTCGAAGCGGTCGAGCTCGTCAGATGAACTCGACCGTCGCAGCACCAACCGCGCGTCGCGCGGTCGCGCCGTCCACGCATCTGCACTCAGGAGGATTCCCAGCTATGTCCGTGCACACCGCGGCGCCTCGCCGCCCCAGAGGCGCCGCGCGCACGAGCCGGTGGGTCGCGCTCGCGGCCGGTCTGTTGGCGGCCGCCGCGCTCGCCGCACCGGCCCAGGCCGCGCTCTCGGTGACGGGCCCGGTGGACCCGCAGATTCAGTTCCCGGCCTGGTATCAGGATGCGAACGGGACGCAGCTGCAGCTGTGCTTCGGTCCCGATCCCAACTGCCCGCTGGCCCCGGCGGTCGCGGATTTCGTCGCCCCCGACGGTGAGGCGTTCTATTCGCTGGTCGGGGCCGATCTGACCGGTCCCGCGGGACAGAGCGCCTCGATGGCCTTCGCGGTCGAGGGGGCATTCCTCAACAGTCCGGTCACCTTCGGCCGCGTGCAGGTCACGATGAGCGGCATGCGGCCCAACAGCGACTACACGTTCACCTACCCGTACGGCACGGCCGTCTGGACGACGGACGCCAACGGCAACATGCTCGCCGGGTTCCGCGCCGCGGCGCGCCACGAGATCGGCTGCTTCGCGGGCTTCGCCACGCCGTGCGACATCACCCTCGGCACCGAGATCGGCCCGTACCTGACGTGGGACCCGGCCGAGTCCGCGCCGCCCGCCGGGCACATCGGCGACGGCGTGACACCGCACACGGTCGTCGGCGCGGCGAACAACTTCGTCCGCGTGACAGGACCGGGGCTCCCGCTCGGCGGGATCCAGACATCGCGGTTCACCGTCCAGGGCAAGCTGGCAAGCCCACCCGCGCCGATCTTCTTCGTGGCCGCGGGCAGCGGCGACTTCGGCACCCAGCGCGTCAACACGACCGTCAGCCGAACCGTGACGGTCAAGAACAACGGACTCGCGCCGACCCAGCCGATCACCGCAGTCGCGATCTCCGGCGCGGGCGCGGCGAACTTCGCGACGGGCGCCGACACGTGCACCGGCGCGACGCTCGCCTCGGGTCAGACATGCACGGTGGCGGTGACCTTCACCCCGGCCGGCGAGGGGGCGCTCAGCGCGAACCTCGACGTGACCGACGCCGGCGCGACCCACGCCGTGGCGCTCACCGGCACCGGCGGGCAGTCCGGGGTGAGCGCCGCGCCGGCCATCGTGGACTTCCTCAACCAGAACGTCAGCACGACGGGCCCCGAGGAGGTCCTGACGGTCAAGAACACCGGTCCCGTGTCGCTGAACGTCTCGAGCGTCGCGATCTCCGGTCCCAACGCCGCCGAGTTCGCGGTCACCAAGAACGGCTGCACCGGCGCGGTCGCGGCCGGCGGCACGTGCACGATCGGCCTGAAGTTCCTGCCCGGCGCGGCGGGGACCCGCAACGCGAGTCTCGACATCACCACCGACGCTCCCGGCAGCCCACACAGCGTGCCGCTCACCGGCAACGGAACCGTCCCACCGGGCGGCGGGACGGCGACCGCGCCGGCGCCGACGGTGACGGTGACGGTGCCGAAGCTGCGGCTGGACGCGCTGACGGTCAGCAACCGGATGAGCCTGCGCTCGGTGCGCCGCCGCGGGGTCCACGCGGTCGTCTTCGCGCCGGAAGCGGCGAAGGTCATCAAGGTCCGCCTGCTGCGCAACGGCCATGTGATCGCGCGGCTGGTCCGCAAGGTCAGCGGCGACGGCGTCATGACAATGGTCCTGCCCAGCACGAAGAAGGCCCGCCGCGCCCTGCGGGCCGGCACCTACAAGATCCAGGTGACCGCCGGCCAGGACACCAACCACTACGGCGTGACGAGCACGCAGACGATCCGCATCCGCTAGCCCTGAGCCAACGCCAAGAGCTCGTCGTGCGGAGCCCGCGGCCGCCCCGGTGGCCGCGGGCTCTCGCTCGCGAACTCGGCGTGGCCGTCGCTCCTCCGCATGCGCCGCGGTGGCGGCGTCACTCGTTGCCGCCATGCGCTCGACCCGCTGCCGATTCCCGCCGTAGGTCGCTGTGGGCTCGGTGGCTGACCGCGCCCATCAGGCAGGTGGCAGGCGGCGCTGGCAGCGCAAGGGGCAGCGGGCGCAGCGACGCGGGAATCGTTTGGGCGTCGGTGGTGCGGCCGACCCCGCGAGCGCGGGCGCTCTGACGGGCGGCCTCGTCCGCGAGCGTCATCGGGCACGGGTGGCGAGCTCGATCAGTTCCACGGCGTCGTGGCAGCGCGACGGCCAGTTCGACGCCGCCGGTGGCGAGACGCGCGCCGCCCTCGGCGTGACGCCCGCCCTCCAGGCGGCAGCGCGGGATGTGCAGCGCATCGTGGCCGTAGGGCGTCGCGGCACGGGCGCCCGGGTCGGGGTCGCGGGCGATGACCAGCTCGCGCGGCATGAGCGCGAGCAGCGCGCCGCGCTCGACACCTTGACCCGCCGGCAGGCGCCCGAAGCGGAGAACGGCCGGGTCGTCGGAGTCGAGGCGAACGACGGGCGACGTCGACAGGTGCTGCCACTTGTGTGGCATGCCGGGGTTGGTCGGGCTGAGGCAGCGGCCTGCGCGCGCCGCACAGCCCGGCCCGCGGGATGGCCAGCGGCCGGACGAGCACGTGCCGGGCGACGGCGTTGTAGCGGACGGTCCGCCGGCAGTCCGGCGCCGGGAACGTCAGCGGCGGGCTGCGCCTGGCCAGCTTCCGGGGCGGCTGATCAGTGGCCCGGCGACCCGGCTGACGCCGGGCGCTCGTCCGTGCGGTCGAGCTCGGCAGTGGCCGCGTCAGCGGCCGCGATGAGGTCGGCATGCAGCCGCGGCCAGGCGACCGCTCGCCTGCTCCGCGGGCACGCTGCAGACGCGTCGGCTCGAGCTCGCTCAGCTGTGCCCACGGGACCGAGTCTCAAGCCACGATACGACGACGGCCTCGCTCAGCTCGCCTTCTTGTAGCTGACGAGCTCCTCGCGCCCACTGCCGCCCGCGACCTCGAAGGCGCGCACCAAACCGACCCCTCGGGCGAAGAACTTGAACTCGCGGAGCTTGGGCTCCAGTGGGGAAGAGTCCTCGATCACCACGGCGTCGGTGAAGTAGCCGGCCGGCGACTCGACGCGCTCGCCGGTGCTCACGACCCGGCCTCGATCCTCCTGCTTGCGCGCGTAGTACATCTGGCGGTAGGCCACCCCGGGTCGCGGGTCGGCGGGCATGACGATCCCGGGCTGCGCGCCATTGACGCCGGCCTCCCACGAGCTGGTCTCCTTGACCTTGCCGTCCTCGTACTCCTTGGACAGCTCACCCAGGTACCAGACGTTGCCCGCTGAGTCCTGGGCGTACCAGTCGACGCCGTCCTCGGCGATCTGGCCATCCTCGGTCACGGTCTCGCGGACGACTCTGGCCTGGACGCCGTTGGCGATCTTCTTCGTCCTCGGCGTCACCGTCAGCACGACGCGCTGCACGGTCCCGTCGCTGTCGGTGTCGCGGTAGACGCGGCGGCTGCCCGGCAGCATCGGCCGGTAAGGGTTGTCGATCCGCGTCGTGAAGTCCGCCGGGTTGAGATGGACCGGCTCGCTTCCCTGCGGTAAGTCCGTCCCAACCGCCTTGTCCTTGTGGTCAGCGCCGCATGCGGAAACGGCAAGTCCCGCCAGAAGGACGGTGAGCGTCGCCGCGATCGGTGTGCTGATGCTCGTCTCGGCTCGCATGACCCTCCACGTCGTCGCGATCAACTCTCCGTAGAGGCCATCAGCGGCACGTGGCCGCGGTCAGAGCGAGCCTCATCGCTCGCCCGCGAGTCTACGCTCCGGAGCGTCGCCGTTGGGTCGGCCCTCCGGCTCTGAAGAAGGCCCCGCAAATGCGGGGGCCTTTGCGTTCATGTAAGCGACTCCCCGACCGGCGGTTCGGTCACGTGCACGCAGCGCGCAGACGGCGCACGCCGCTGAGCGCGCCCGCCCCCGCGGCGGCGAGCGCGATGAGCAGGACAGCGTGACCGCGCGCGAAGTGGACCAGGGTGCTCGTCCAGCTCGGGCCGAGGCGGGCAGCCGTGGCGCCAGCGGTCATCGTCACGGCGACGACGAGCGCGTCGCGGCGCTGGCGCGTCCAGTCGATGCGCGCGAGGAACGCGATCGCCAGGCCGAGCAGCGCCATGAGGCCGAGGAAGCTCGCGGGATCGTCGAGCGCCTGGATGTGGGTCATCGTGGCGGCAAGCGCGCCGGCCATCAGGCCGACGATGAGGATCGCGAAGCCTCCCGGGGCCGGGAGCCCGCGGTGGGTGGCGGCCGCGGGCTCGGGCGCCCGCTCGCCGCTCGAGTTGCAGGCGTCGGTCTTGGCCGCCTAGCTCGGCAACGCTCGCCCGAGTCCAGGCGGTCGATCGGGATGGGGGTGCCGTCGGCCAGCGCGGCGGTGCCACGCACGACGACGTTGCCGGCGCTGTCGAAGAACGGCGCCGTCGAGCGCTACGAGCGCGGCGCGATCTCGACCCGGCTCCGCCTGGCCTACCCGGCCACCGTGCACCACATCGACCCCCGGCCCGTCTGGCCGGACTGCTGACCAGGCGCCATGGGACTCCTCGCGCGGGTCACCCGCGCGAGAAGCGCACGGTGAAGCGGGCGCCGCCCAGCGCGGAGTCGCCGACATCGACGTCGGCGTGGTGGTGACGGGCCTGCTGGACGACGAGGGCCAGGCCCAGCCCGCTGCCGGGGCGATCGGTCCCGTTGACGCGGGCGAAGGGAGCGAAGATCCGCTCGCGATCGTCCGCCGGCACCCCGGGCCCGTCGTCGTCGACGTGCAGGACGGCGCCGCGGCCATCGTCGGGCGCGAGCAGCGTGACGTCGACGCGACCGCCCGGCCGGCCGTGGCGCGCCGCGTTGGCGACCAGGTTGCCCACGAGGATCCGCAGACCCGGCGGCCAGCCCTCGACGACGACCGGCTCGTCCGGCAGATGCGCGCCGATCTGCAGCTGCGGGTCCTCGGCCGTGGCGGCGGTGACGACCTCGTCGACGAGCTCGGTGAGGTCCACCATCGTGTGCTCGAGTGGACCCGCGTCGCCGCGGGCGAGCGCCTGCAGGCCGTCGAGGAGGTCGACCAGGCGCCGCTGCTCGGCGAGCGCGTCGGCGATCATCGCCGAGCGTCGCGCGGACTCGAGGTCGGGATGGCGGCGCAGGCTCGACAGCGTCGCGTGGACGCTGGTCAGCGGCGTGCGCAGCTCGTGGCCGGCGTCGGCCGCGAAGCGCCGCGTGGCCGCCAGCGCGCGCTCGCGGTCCTGCGCCGAGCGCCCGAGGCGGGCGAGCATCGCGTTGAAGCTGGCCGCGAGCGAGCGCAGCTCCGTCGGGCCGCGATCGGCGGGCACGCGGCGCCCGAGGTCCTCGTCACTGGCCACGCTCGCGGTGATGCCGTGCAGCCGGACCAGCGGGCGCAGGGCCAGCGAGGCGACGAGCCAGACGAGGATCGACGCGGCCACGAGCGCCGCCAGCGCGAGCAGGGCGAGGCGCCGGTGCAGGGCGCGCTCGCGCGACTCGAGCCGGGCCAGGCTCGAGACCACCTCCAGGCGCGCGAGGCCCCCGAGGGCGGGGTCGTTGAGCGTCGTGACGTACGCGCGGTAGTGCGTGCCGCCGGCGGTGAACGTGTGCCAGCCCTCACCGAGCGATGGGCGCGTCGGCGGCGGGGCTCCGGTGTCGAGCAGGGTCGCCGACCCCAGTCGCAGGAGCAGCGAGCTGCTGGTCGCCCGCAGCACCGCGTCGAGGCGCTTGTCGTCCTGCGGGATCTGATCGTTGACCGCCGCCGCGGCGGTTGCGCGCGAGAGCTCGGCCGTGCGCCGCAGCCGATCGTCGAACGCCGAGCGCTCGGAGCGGCCGACCTCGTGCGAGGCGATCACGCCGGCGATGAGCACCAGCCCGGCGAGAACGAGCACGACACCGGCGGTGAGGCGCGCGCGGAGGCTGTTCACGGCGAAAGATTAGATCCGCAGGACGAAGCCCACGCCGCGCACGGTGTGCAGCACGCGCGGCTCGCCGCCGGCCTCGAGCTTGCGCCGCAGGTACCCCACGAAGACGTCGGCGACGTTCGTCCGCGGGTCGAACGTGTAGCCCCAGACCTCCTCGTGCAGCCGCCGGCGATCGAGGACCTCCCCGGCGTGGCGCAGGAACAGGTGCAGCAGCTCGAACTCGCGTCGCGTCAGCTCGAGCTCGCGGTCGCCGCGCCACGCGGTGCGCGCCCGCGGGTCGAGGCGCACGTCGCCGACTTCGACCGCCTCCGAAGCGCCGGACGGGCGGCGGCGAAGCAGCGCCTGGACGCGCGCGGCCACCTCCTCCATGGCGAACGGCTTGACGACGTAGTCGTCCGCGCCCGCCTGCAGGCCGCGCACCCGATCGTCGATCTCGTCGCGCGCCGACAGGATGCAGACGGGCACCTGATCGCCGCCGTCGCGCAGGCGGGCCAGGACCTCGAGCCCGTCGAGGTCGGGCATCGTGAGGTCGAGCAGCACGACCGCCGGATGCACGCGGGCCACCGCCTCGAGCGCCGCGCGCCCTCCAGACGCCGAGACGACGGAGAAGCCCTCGAGCTCGAGCCCGGACGCGACGGTGCGGCGGATGGCGGGGTCGTCGTCGACCAGCAGCACGAGCGGCCCGCCCGCCGCCGGCTCAGCCACGCCGGACGACCTCGCAGTCGCGGCTCACCGCGTCGCCGCCGTCGGCGACCACGATGTCGCGGCCCTTGCCGCACGCGATCCGGTCGACCTCGCCGTCGCGAGCGAAGATCCGGTCGTTGCCGTCACCGCCGACGATCGTGTCACGGCCGGGCCCGCCGCGGATGCGGTCCGGTCCGCCGCCCCCCAGGAGCGTGTCGTTGCCGGGGCCACCGCCGATCGTGTCGGCGCCGGCATCGCCGAAGATGACGTCGTCCCCGGGACCGCCGAGCAGCTGATCCGGGCCGGCGAGCCCTTGGATGCGGTCGTTTCCGCGCAGGCCGGCGATGCGATCGGGTCCCGGCGTGCCGGTGAGGTTGTCGGGGCCGGGCGTGCCGCGGATGTCGTCGGCGAGCGCCGGTGTGACCGCGAGCAGGACGGCGGCGATGGCGGTGACGGCGGCGAGGCGCATGCGAGCCAGGATGAACGCCCCGCCATCCTGGCGCACGCCGGCGTCGCGCGATCTCACGAACTTCTCATGGCGCGTGAGGGGTCTCTGAGAGTGACCTGGAAAACGGTCGCCCGGCGGCCAAACCTGCTGTCGACAGGGTCACCGCGACAGGAGGAACCGCACATGCAGCTGAACAGGAGCACGATGGGCGTCATCGCCGCGCTGGCGCTCGTCCCGAGCGCCGCCATGGCCGCAACGATCCAGGGCGGCCCGGGCAACGAGCGTCTTCGCGGTACCAGGGGGCCCGACCGGATCGACGGCAACGCCGGCAACGATCGCATCTTCGGCCTGGCCGGCGATGACGTGCTGATCGGCGGCCCCGGCAACGACCGCGTCCTGGGCGGGCCGGGCAACGACCGGATCTTCGGCGTCCAGGGCAACGACTGGCTCAGCGGCGGCCCCGGCGACGACACCGTCAGCGGCGACACGAACAACGCCGGCGACCGCACCTCGTTCGACACCATCCTCGGCGGTCAAGGCAACGACACGCTGCAGGGCGGCGACTCGCGCGACCGCATCGTCGGCGGCGCCGGCAACGACACGTCCGACGGCGGGAACGGCAACGACCTGATGTCCGGCGGCCCCGGCGACGACGTCCAGCACGGCGGCGCCGGCAACGACCGCATCTTCGCCAACCTCGGCCAGGACACGACCTACGGCGAGGACGGCGACGACGACCTGTGGGCGCTCGCCCGCGGTGACGTCGCCCCCGGCCCCGGCGTCGACCAGGTCGGCGACACGCTCGACGGCGGCCCCGGCAACGACCGCTTCCACACCCGCGACGGCGAGGTCGACCGCATCACCTGCGGCGACGGCGTCGACATCGCGCTGCTCGACCAGGTCGACGTGATCACCGACGCGTCCGCCCAGAACCCGAACGGGTCGTGCGAGCGCGTGATTCGCAAGGCCCCCAAGCGCAACCGCTCGGAGTCACAGGACCAAGAGGACCAGGGCTGAAGCTGACGCGCCCGCTGCCGCCGCCCCGTCACCGCGGTGATGGGGCGGCGTCGAGCGCCGAGTGAGCGGCCGCGCGGCAGGCCTCCAGCGAGAGCGAGCGGATCTGGGCGCGGAGGGGGCCGACCCGGGCCGCGCCGGCGCTGAGCTCGTCGACGCCCAGGCCGATCAGCAGCGGAAGCATCACCGGGTCGGCCGCGGCCTCGCCGCAGACCTCGACGGCGAGGCCGGCTTCGTGGGCGGCGTCGATGCTGCGCGCGATCGCCGCCAGCACGCGGGGATCGTCCGCGCGCGCCGTGCCGGCGGCGAAGCGGTCGACGCCCAGCGTCGATGCGGTGAGGTCGTTCGTGCCGATGCTCAGGAAGGCCGCGCGCGCGGCGATGGCCGGCGCGCCGGCAACCGCCACCGGGGTCTCGATCATGGCGCCCAGCGAACCTTCGTCCACGCGGGTGCGCGCGCGGGCGCGCGCGAGCACCTCCTCGACCGCGACGAGCTGCGAGACGTCGTCGACCATCGGCAGGAGGATGCGCAGCCGGCAGTCGGCGCCCTCGGCGAGGATCGCCGCGAGCTGATCCTCGAGCGCGGCCGGGTGGCGCAGGAGCAGGGCGATGCCGCGGCTGCCGTCGTCGTCGGCGGCCAGGAAGGGCGGCAGCTTGTCGCCGCCGAAGTCCAGCACGCGCACCGTGGCGACGCGACCGGCCAGCGGCGCGAGCACCGGGCGCAGCGCGCGGCGGTGCTCGGCCTCGGTGGGCCAGCGTGCGGCGTCCAGGCAGAGCAGCTCGGTGCGCAGCAGGCCGACGCCCTCGGCCCCGGCGTCCAGCGCCGCGCGCACCTCGGGGGCGCTGGCGACGTTGGCCAGGACGGTGAGCTCGTGTCCGTCGGTCGTGACCGCGGGCAGGGAGCGTGCGTCGATCGCGGCGCGCCGGGCGGCCGCCCGCGCCGCGGTCGCCTCGTCGGCGGCAGCCAGCCGCTCGCGCGACGGGTCGACGAGCACGCGGCCGGTGTCGCCGTCGAGGACGAGTGGCGTGCTCTGCGCGACCGCCAGCACGTCAGGTCCCAGCCCGGTGACCATGGGCAGGCCGAGCGATCGGGCGACGATGGCCGCGTGGGCTGTCGGGCCCCCCGCGGCGAGCGCGATGGCGTGCACCCGGTCCTGGAGGTCGGCGACGTCGGCGGGGCCGAGGTCATCGGCCACGACAATGCCGCCGGCCGTTCCGTTCGTCGAGGTGGCCGTGCCATGGGCCAGGCGGGCGGCGCGGCGCCCGAGCGAGCGCACGTCGTCGGCGCGGGCCGCCAGCAGCTCGTCGGGCAGCGCCGCCAACAGCGCGGCGTGCGCGTCGGTGGCGGCCAGGATCGCGGCGACCGCCGGGCGCCCGTCCTCCACCACCGAGCGCTCGACGGCGGCCACGAGGGCCGGGTCGCGCGCCATCAGCGCCCCCGTCTCGACGATCTCGGCGTCGGCGCCCAGGCCGTCGCCGGCCAGCCTGCGCGCGAGCTCCTCGAGCTGCTCGGCGGCCGCCTCCAGCGCGCCGGTGGCGAGCAGCGACGTGGCCGGGCGCTGCGCCGGCGGCACGTCCTCCTCGGCGGCGGCCGGTGCGTCCAGCACGACGGCGGGGCCGGCCGCCACGCCGGGCGAGGCGGCCAGGCCCTGCAGCAGGTGCTCGGCCATGTCAGCCCTCCCGCGCGACGGCGCGTTCGAGCGCACGGACGATCAGCGCCGTGGAGGTCGCCCCGGGGTCCTGGTGGCCGATCGAGCGGTCGCCCAGGTACGAGGCGCGGCCCTTGCGCGCGCGCAGCGGCACGGTCGCCCGCGCGCCCGCCTCGGCCGCCGCGGCGGCCGCCTCCGCGGCGCGCGCCGGCGGCCGGCCCGCGTCGACCGCGCCGCGCAGCGCGATGGCGGCGGGCTCGAGCGCGTCGACGATCGTCTTGTCGCCGACGACGGCGGCGCCGAGCTCCTTGATCCCGGCCAGCGCCGCCTCGAGGGCCTCCGCGAGCTGGGCGCCATCGATCGCCGGCGCGTCGCCCAGCGACCGGCCCGCGCGGCGAAGCGCCGATCCCCAGAGCGGGCCGCTGGCGCCGCCCACCGTCGCGACCAGCGTCTTGCCGCACAGGATCAGGAGCCGGCCGGGAGGGAGGTTGCCCTCCTGCCCGGCCAGCGCCTTCTCCACGGCGTCGAAGCCGCGAGCCATGTTGGTGCCGTGATCACCGTCGCCGATGGCGGCGTCGAGCTGCGTGAGGTGGTCGCGCCGGGCACGCACGACGGCGCCGATCTCCGACATCCAGGCGGCGATGGTGGCCGACTGCACTGTGGCTGTGGCTTCGGTGATCACGATCGTCACGCTCCCCAGCGCAGCGCCGCGGTGTCCACGGGCGCATCCCACAGGGCCTCGAGCTCCTCGTCGAGCTCGAGCACCGTCAGCGATGCCCCCGCCATCTCCAGCGAGGTGATGTAGCTGCCGACGAGGTTGCGGGCCGGCACCAGGCCGGCGAAGCCCAGCAGGCGGTCGACCTCGCCGTAGAGCAGGTAGAGCTCCAGTTCCGGCGTGCCGCCCATCCCGTTGACGAAGACCAGCACGCGCGACCCCTGAGGGTCGAGGTCCGACAGGACCGGCTCGACCATCTGCTGCGCCAGCTCACGCGCCGAGCGGATCGGCTCACGCCGGCGCCCCGGCTCGCCGTGGATGCCGATCCCGATCTCGACCTCGCCCTCGGGCAGGTCGAAGATCGGCCGGCTCGCGGCCGGAGGGGTGCACGACGACAGCGCGATCCCGAACGAGCGCGCTCGCTCGTTCACGCGCCGCGCGATGCGCGTCACCGTCGCCAGATCGTCACCCCGTTCGGCGGCCGCGCCCGCGATCTTCTCCAGCAGCACCGTGGCGCCCACGCCCCGGCGACCGGCGGTGTACAGCGAGTCCTGCACGGCCACGTCGTCGTCGACGAGCACCGACTGGACGTCGATGCCCTCGTCGGCGGCGTCCTCGGCGGCCAGCTTGAAGTTCATCACGTCGCCCGTGTAGTTCTTGACGATGTGGATGACCCCGGCGCCGCCGTCGACCGCCTTGGTCGCGGCCAGCATCTGCTCCGGCACCGGCGAGGTGAACACCTCACCCGGGCAGGCGGCGTCCAGCATGCCCCGGCCCACGAACCCGCCGTGCAGCGGCTCGTGCCCCGAGCCGCCGCCGGAGATCAGCGCGACCTTGCCTGAGATCGGCGCGTCGGCCCGGGTCAGGATCTGCGCCTCGGCGTCATAGCGCAGGATGCGCGGATGCGCGGCCGCCAGGCCGGCCAGCGACTCCTTGACGGCGTCGGCGGGGTCGTTGAGGAACTTGCGCATCGGCGCGGTGGTGACTTCTGTGGCCATGATCGGTCCTCTCAGCGCGTCACGGCCGCGTCCGGGGCCGGGACGGGGTCGGGGGTGGTGGTGACGGCCTCGCGGATCGGCCGCGTCACCTTGCGCGGCGTCGCCAGGAGGTCATAGAGCACGGCCGCCAGGCCGGCGCCGCCGAGGCCCGGCAGGACGTAGACCGGGATGAGCTGGTTCCAATGCGTCGCCCCGTTGCCGAGCGCCGACACCAGCTCCGGGCCGAACGCGCGCGCCGGGTTCAGCGAGGCGCCGGTGATCGGACCGACGATCATGATGATCGCGACGACGACGCCGCCGATGACGATGCCGGCGAGGTCGCTGGGCGAGCGCGAGTCGACGATGCCCAGGATCGCGAACATCAGCATGAACGTGCCGATCCCCTCGGCGAAGATCGCCTGGGCCCAGGTGCTGGCGTCCTGGTTGAACGAGGTCATGCCCATGCCCAGGTCGATCGCGTTGTGCGCGAACACGGCCCAGATGCCGAGCGCCCCGATGACGGCGCCGAGGACCTGCGCGCTCACGTAGGCGGGGACCTCCCGCCACGGGAAGCGCTTGGTGACGGCCAGCGCGCAGGTGACCGCCGGGTTGATGTGACAGCCAGAGACCTTGCCGATCGCGTAGACCAGCGCCGCGATGATCAGGCCAAAGGCGAACGAGATGCCGAGCAGGTCGGCTCCCGTGACCGCGGGCTTGCTGTCGCCCGCGAGGATCAGGGTCGCGACGACCGAGCCGGGACCCACCAGCACGAGCAGCGCCGTTCCGATGGTCTCCGCCACCAGCCGCTGCCCCAGGGAATGCTCCTGCACCGTCCTCTCCTCCTTGTTGAGTCGAATGAGATTCGACAATGTCGAACGGAATTCGGCGCGGACGGTACACCGCGAGGAGTGCTCGTGTCAAGGGCTACATTCGATAATGGTTGACAAGATTCGATAATGTCGAATAGCATTTGGTTCCTGGCATGCGAACAAGGAGGTCGTCGTGGTCGGTGTCGTCGTCGTATCCCACAGCGCGGAGATCGCGCGGGGCGTGGTGGACATGGCCAGTCAGATGGCGGGCGACGAGGTGCGCCTGGAGAGCGCCGGGGGCGACTCGCTCGGCACGCTCGGCACCGACGAGGGCCTCGTGCGCGAGGCGATCCGCCGGGCCGACCAGGGTGATGGTGTGGTGGTCCTCGCGGACCTGGGCAGCGCCGTTCTCACCATCCGGCACATCCTCGAGCACGGCGATGGCGTCGTGAAGCTCGCCGACGCGCCCGTGGTGGAGGGCGCGGTCGCCGCGGCCGTGGTGGCCTCGATGGGCCTGCCGCTCGAGGACGTCGTCAACGGCGCGGAGGAGGCTCGTGGTGCTAGCAAGCTCTGAGGCCGTCGTCCGGCTCCCGGACGACGTGGACCTGCACGCGCGGCCGGCGGCGCAGTTCGTGCGCACGGCGATGCGCTTCGGCGCGACCGTCCAGGTGTTCGCCAACGATCGCTGGGCGGACGCGAAGTCCCTGCTGGCCGTGATGGCGCTCGGCGCGCGTCGCGGCACCGAGCTGCGGCTGAGCGCCGAGGGCCAGGACGCGGACGTCGCGCTCGACGCGCTCGCGACCTGCGTCGCGGACCTCGTGGAGTAGGGCGCACGCGTGACCCTGCTCGTGGCCACCCGCTGGGTGTACGACTTCACCGAGGGCTCCCGCGAGATGCGGGAGCTGCTCGGCGGCAAGGGCGCCAACGTCGCCGAGATGACCCGCATCCTGGGCGCCGAGCGCGTCCCCGCCGGCTTCACGATCACCACCGAGGCGTGCGTCGAATACCTGCGCCGCGAGCGCACGCCGCCCGGCGACCTCGCGCCGCAGGTCGACGAGGCGCTCGCGCACCTGGAGGAGCGTGCGGGCAAGCGGCTGGGCGACCCGGACGACCCGCTGCTGGTGAGCGTGCGCAGCGGGGCGCGCGAGTCGATGCCGGGGATGCTCGACACGGTGCTCAACCTCGGTCTCAACGACTCGAGCGTCGATGGCCTCGCGGGGGCGACGGGCAACGAGCGCTTCGCGTGGGACTGCTACCGGCGCTTCGTCCAGATGTTCGGCAATGTCGTGCACGGCGTGCCCGGCGAGCGCTTCGAGCAGGCGATCAAGCTGGCCAAGCGCGAGCGCGGCGTCGAGGACGACACCGAGCTCGACGCCGCCGCGCTGCGCGCGCTCGCGCAGACCTTCCGCTCCTTCTACGACTTCCCCGGCGACCCGCGCGAGCAGCTCGACCAGGCGATCCGGGCCGTGTTCGACTCGTGGACGGGCGAGCGCGCCGTCTGCTACCGGCGCATCAACCGGATCCCCGACGACTGGGGCACCGCGGTCAACGTGCAGCAGATGGTCTTCGGCAACAAGGGCGACACCAGCGGCTCAGGGGTGGCCTTCAGCCGCGACGAGGTCACCGGGGCGCCCGAGCCGAGCGGCGACTTCCTGCTCAACGCGCAGGGCGAGGATGTGGTCGGCGGGGCGCGCACGCCGCGCGACATCGCCGAGCTGCGCGACTGGCTGCCCGACGTCCACGCGCAGCTCATGGAGCTCCTGGGCACGCTCGAGCGCCACTACCGCGACATGCAGGACACCGAGTTCACCGTCGAGGAGGGGCGCCTGTACCTGCTGCAGACGCGCAGCGCCCAGCGCCCGGCGCAGGCGGCGGTGCGCTTCGCCGTCGATGCCGTGAACGAGG
>VAWY01000172.1 GCA_005888335.1 Actinomycetota bacterium | reverse complement strand
CGCGGCGCTGCGCACGCAGCTCGGGCCGACCCGGGCGGCCGCATGAGGCGCACGCTCTTCGAAGACGAGCACGAAGCGCTGCGCGAGAGCTTCGGCCGCTATCTGGACGCCGAGATCGTCCCGGCCTACGACGCCTGGGAGCGCGAGGGGCGGATCCCGCGCGAGGCGCTGCGGCGCCTCGGCGAGCTGGGGTTCCTCGGCCTCGCTGTCGACGAGCGCTACGGCGGCCCGGGCATCGACGACTTCCGCTTCAACGCCGTGCTCAACGAGGAGGCCGCTGGGCGCGGGCTCGCCGCCTTCGCGCTCGCCTTCACGATGCAGAACGACGTCGCGCTGCCCTATCTGCTCTCGGTGTGCACCGACGAGCAGCGCGAGCGCTGGCTGCCCGGGATCGCGTCGGGCGAGATCGTGCTCGGGATCGCGATGTCCGAGCCCCGGGCGGGGTCCGACCTGCAGGGCGTGACCACGCGCGCCGAGCGCCGCGACGGCGGCTACGTGCTCAACGGCTCGAAGACGTTCATCACCAACGGGCTCAACGCCGACCTGATCATCACGGTGGTGCGCACCGGGCGCCAGGGCGACCACAGCGACATCAGCCTCGTCGCCGTCGAGGGCGACACGCCCGGGTTCACGCGCGGGCGCGCGCTCGAGAAGCTCGGCCAGCACGCGCAGGACACCGCTGAGCTGTTCTTCGACGACGCCGTCGTCCCGGCGGAGAACCTGCTCGGCGAGGAGGGCCGCGGCTTTCGCTATCTGACTCAGCACCTCGCGCAGGAGCGGATGTCCATCGCCGTCGGCGCGGTCGCCGCCGCCCGCGGCGCGCTCGAGCGCACACTCGGCTACGTGCTCGACCGCCGGGCGTTCGGGCGGCCGGTGGGCACGTTCCAGAACTCGCGCTTCAAGCTCGCCGAGTGCCGGACCGAGGTCGAGGTCGCGCAGGCGTTCGTCGACCGCTGCCTGGAGCTGCACGTGGCGGGCGAGCTGACCGCCGACGAGGCCGCGATGGCGAAGTACTGGAGCTCCGAGGCGCAGGGGCGCGTCATCGACGCCTGCCTGCAGCTCCACGGCGGCTACGGCTACATGCTCGAGTACCCCATCGCGCGCGACTACGCCGACGCGCGCATCTCGCGCATCTACGGCGGCACGACCGAGATCATGAAAGAGATCATCGGGCGCGCCATGGGGCTCGGCGACCCGAGATGATTGATTCCGCGGCCGGGTGCGAGGGTCGTGGAATCAGTCATCTGGTAGCTCAGTGCCCGGTCCAGGCGGGCTCGCGCTTCTCGAGGAACGCGGTGAGCCCCTCCTTGGCGTCCTGCGTCGCGAAGGCCAGCGTGAGCTGCGACTGCAGGTAGTCCAGCGCGTCGTCGTAGGGCATGTCGTCCTGCCGGCGCATCGCGTCCTTGCCGAGCCGCATGAGCACCGGCGACTTCGCCGCCAGCCGGTCCGCCCACTCGGAAACCGCGGCGTCGAAGTCCTCGCCGTCCGGCACGACGCGGTTGACGAAGCCGATCGTGTGCGCCTCCGCGGCCGTGACGCGCTCGCCGAGCAGCATCAGCTCGTTGACCCGCTTGCGCGGGAGGTTGCGGTACAGCAGCGCCATGAGCATGAACGGGAAGACCCCGACGTTGATCTCGGGCGCTCCGAAGGACGCCGACTCGCGCGCGACGATCAGGTCGCAGGCGAGGGCGACCCCGAGCCCGCCGGCCAGCGCATGTCGGAACAGCGTAGGGAAGCGGTCGTTGGCGACATGCTTCGCGATGACCGGGGCGTCGTCGCCGAAGGCCGCGAGGTTGCCGCCCGCGCAGAAGACCTTCGGGTGCGTGGACGTGATGACCACGCAGCGGGTCGCGTCGTCGCGTGCCTCTTCGAGGGCCGCGATCAGTTCGTCGAGCAGCTCGATGGAGAGCGCGTTGCGCTTGTCGGGATCGTCGAGGGCGATCGTGCGCACCCCGGTGTCGCTCAGGGTCGTGCGGACCTTGCCGTTGGCCATGCGGGCATCGTGGCCCGTGGTCGCCGGGCCGGCCACGCACCGAAGGAGGAACCGGCGCCGCCAGACGGGAGGGCTCTCCCGTTCGACGGCTGCGGCTCTCCCCTGGAGGGGCCGCGCACCGCGGGCCGCCCCTGCACGATCCCTCACCGCAGGCCCCACGACCGAGAAGGAGCGGAAAAGTGATCGCGGCGACGCTGGCGAAGCCCGGGCAGATCGAGGTGCAGGACGTTCCGGACCCCGAGCTGGCGGAGAGCACGTCGGCGATCGTGCGCATCACGCGCGCCGGGATCTGCGGCAGCGACCTCTACCTCTACGACGGGCGCATGGACATCGAGCCGGACTTCGCGCTCGGTCACGAGTTCGTCGGCGTGGTCGAGCAGGTCGGCCCCGACGTGCGACTCATCGACGCGGGCGACCGCGTCGTCGGGTCGTTCTCGGTGTCGTGCGGGCGCTGCCGCCCGTGCCAGAGCGGGCAGCACGCGCGCTGCCTCATGCTGCGCTTCTTCGGCTTCGGCTTCGCCTTCGGGGACCTGCCCGGCGGCCAGGCGGAGCGCATCGGCGTCCCCGAGGCGGACCTCACGCTGCGCAAGGTTCCCGACGAGATCTCCGACGACGCCGCGGTGCTCCTCGGCGACAACGTCGTGACCGCGGTCGACGTCCTTCGCCGCGCGCGGTTCGCGCCCGGGCAGGTGGTGGCGATCCTCGGCTCGGGGACGATCGGCCTGCTCACCGCGCAGGCCGCGCTCGCGCTGGGCGCCTCCGCCGTCGTCGTCCACGACAAGGTGCCCGACCGCCTGGCCCGGGCGCGCGAGCTCGGGGCGATCGCGGTCGACGTCTCGCAGGACGATCCGCTGGACGCCGTGCTCGAGGTCAGCGGCTACCAGGGCGCGGACGTCGTGGTCGAGGCGACCTCCACCATCGAGGGCACCGTCGCCGCCGTTCCGCTGGCGCGCAAGGGCGGCGTGATCGCGGTGACGACGGTGCACGCCGACGGCGACGTGACGCTGCCGATCGGCGAGATGTGGCTCAAGGACCTCGAGCTCGTGATGCACCAGGTCAACGTGCAGGCGCGGCTCGACGAGGCGCTCGCGCTGGTCGCCTCGGGGCGCCTCCAGCCCGAGAAGGTGATCACGCACCGCCTCGGGCTCGATGCCGCGGCCGACGGCTACGCCGCGGCGGCGTCCTACGACGCCGTCAAGGTCGTGCTCACGCCGTGACCCGGCGATAGCGGGCGACGGCCTCGTCGCGGCTCGCCGCGCCGAGCTTCTCGAGCGTCCGCTCGACGTGCCAGCCGACGCCGGTCCGCGGGATGCCGAGCTGCGCCGCGATCTGCTCGTCGGACTCGCCCTGCTCCATCAGCCGCAGGATGTCGGCCTCGCGCCGGGTGATCTCGAAGCCCGGAATCGTGAGCACGGGCGCGCTCGGTCGCTCCTCGTCGCCGGCGGCGCGCTCGATCGCGGCGACGACGTCGGAGACCTTGCCGACCATCTCGTCGACCACGCTGCGCAGGAGGTGGATCTTCGAGCGCTGGGCCTTCGCCTCGGCGAGCAGCGCGGTGCGCTGGATCGCGTAGCCGAGCCCCTCGGCGAACGTCCCGAGGACGTCGCGGTCGTGCGGGCCGACGTCGCGCCCCGCGAAGTAGCAGTCGGCGTGGATGAAGCCGATGATCACGTTCTCGGGGATGAGCGGAGCCGCCGTGTACGAGCTGGTCCGCGACGCCTCCACGAGCGGCTTGAAGCCGCGCGGGTTGTCCTGCGCCTCCGGCACGAGCATGGGCTCGCGCGTGTAGATCATCTCGGTCTCCACGATGTCGTGGTCGATCCGCATGCGGTTCGTCTGGCCGAGCCGCTGGAACTCCGCGGCCCACGCCGGGTCCCCCTTGAACTCCACGCTCTCGGGGATCATCTCGGGGCCCTGCAGCCGGAAGAGCACGGCGCGGTCGAAACCGCACTCCTGGCACACCGCGCGCGTCGCGCGGTCGTAGAGCTCGGGCAGCGACCGGGCCGTGCGCAGCTTCGCCAGCGCGCGACGGACACCGACGACAGAGGACGCTTCATCGGGCACGGCGCATCTCCTTCTCGGACAGGCCGAGCGTACGGCCGCGACGCCGGGATCACGACGCCTCGCGGGGTGAACCCCGTCTCCCGAACGGGGGAGCGCGTTCACCCCGCGAGGCGTCGCCGCGCCCGCGCGCGTCAGCGATAAAGGGACGCGATGACCGATCTGACGACGCGCGCGGCGAGCGAGTGGGGCGCCGAGGCACACATGAACCCGCTCGAGAGCCTGATGTGGCGCGCCGAGCTCAACCCGCGACTGCGCTCGACCGGGGTGCTGCTCGAGGTGCTCGACGGGCCGCCGGAGCGCGAGCGGCTGATCGCGGCGCACGAGTGGGCGACGCGCCTGCTCACGCGGCTGCGCAAGCGCGTCGTCGAGGATCCGCTCGGGCTCGCGGCGCCGCGCTGGGTCGTCGACCGCGACTTCGACCTCGCCTACCACCTGCGCTTCGCTCGCCTCCCGGAGCCCGGGACGATGCAGGAGGTCCTCGACCTCGCGCAGGTCATGGCGATGGCGCCCTTCGATCGCGCGCGGCCGCTCTGGGAAGCCACGCTCGTCGAGGGGCTGCCGGACGGTCGCGCGGCCTACCTGCTCAAGCTCCACCACTCCCTGGCGGATGGCAAGGGCCTCGTCCAGATGCTCGACATCCTGCACAGCGACCGCGCCGAGCCGGGCCGCCGCAGCGACCTTCCCGCGCCCGCCCCCGAGCGGCTGAGCGGCGTCGGTGTGTCGGCGAGCAACCTGCTCGGCCTGTCTCGCCGGGCCGCGCACGAGGTCTTGCGGGCAGGCGGCCGCGTCACGTCGCTTGCCGACCGCGTCGTCAGCCACCCGCAGAGCGTCGCCGGCGGCCTGCGCTACGTCCAGTCGCTCGCCAAGGTGCTCGGGCCCGCGCCCGCGGCGAGCTCGCCGCTGCTCGAGCAGCGCGGCCTCGGGCGGCGCTTCGGGACCATCGACCTGTCGCTCGCCGAGTTGCGCGGCGGCGGCAAGGCCGCCGGCGGGTCGCTCAACGACGCGTTCCTCGCCGGGCTCGCCGGCGGGATGCGGCGCTACCACGCCGAGCACGGCGTCGACGTCGACGAGCTGACCTTCGCCCTGCCGGTCAGCATGCGCAAGGCGGAGGACCCGCTCGGCTCCAACCGCATCGCCGGGGCGCGCATCGCCGCACCGGTCGGCCTCGAGGACGCCCGCGAGCGCGTGCGGGTGGTGCGCGAGCGCGTGCGCGCGGCCCGCGACGAGCCGGCGCTGAACTTCATGAGCGTGATGGCGCCGGCGCTGAGCCGGCTGCCGGCGGCCGTGTCGGCGCCGATGACCGAGCGGGTCACGCGATCGATCGACCTGCAGGCCTCGAACGTCCCGGGACTCTCCCGGCAGGCCTACATCGCCGGCGCTCGCGTGGTGGAGGCCTATCCGTTCGGCGCCGCGCCCGGTCCCGCCGTGATGGTCACGCTGCTGTCGTACCTCGGCCGGTGCTACATCGGCGTCAACGTCGACTCGGTCGCCGTGCCCGACCACGAGCGGTTCGTGCGCTGCATCGAGGAGGGCCTCGGCGAGGTCGTCGCGCTGGCCGAGGGCGGGGGGGACGATGGTGGTGCTTGACGGGCAGCGCGCCCCTGCGGTCGTCGCGCCGCGGGACGACGCGCCGCCGTTCGACGGCCGGACGGTCGTGCTCGTCGACGGTGACCCCTCGGCCGATCGCGACGTCGTCGAGGCGTTCGCTGCGCGGACGCGGGCGTCCGCGGCGGCCGGCGCGGACGTGCGCGTGGCATGGAGCGCCGCCGAGGCGGTCCGCACCGCCGAGGGCGCCGACGCCCTGATCGCGCCGGTGCGCGTCGCCTGGCTTCCGCCCGGACGCGACGGCGACCGCCGCTGGCGCCTGCGCGACCTCCTCCGGCTGCGCCATCGGGCGCGGCCGTCGCGCCGCGCCCGGCAGCGCATGCTGGCCTCGGCGCCGGACCGCTGGCGGCTCCTCGTGGGCAAGCCCGCCCCGCTGAGCGAGCTCGAGCGCCGCATGCGCGAGGAGTCGGCCGGCGGCGGGCTCCCGGCGTTCGTCGACCGCCAGGCGCGGCTGGCGCTCGACCGCTGCGAGCGGTCGGTCACCGGCTCGCGCTACAAGGTGCCGCGCGACGTCGAGGACGAGCTGGTCGGCGGCCGCGCCTTCGAGGACGGGCTCCGCGACCTGGCCGACCGGCTCGGGCGCTCGCCGGACGAGGTCAGGGGCGAGGCGCTCGAGTACCTCGAGGAGATGAGCTCGACGCAGAGCCCGGTGGCGCGCGAGCTCTGGGCCCGGCTCGCGCGGTTCCTGTACTCGCGCGCGTACGACCTGTCGTTCTCCGCCGCGGCAGTGGAGCGCATCCGCGCGCTCGGCCGCGAGCACCCGCTGGTCTTCCTGCCGTCGCACAAGTCCAACCTCGACGGCTTCGTGCTGGCGTCGCTGCTCTACGAGCAGGGCTTCCCGCCCAACCACACGCTCGGCGGGATCAACATGGCCTTCTGGCCGCTCGGCCCGCTCGGCCGGCGCGTGGGCGTCATCTGGATCCGGCGCGTCTTCCGCGACAACCAGGTCTACCGCTGGGTGCTGAGCCGCTACCTCGGCTACCTGGTCAGCAAGCGCTTCAACCTCGAGTGGTACGTCGAGGGCGGCCGCTCGCGCACTGGCAAGCTCCTGCCGCCGCGGATGGGCCTGCTGCGCTACCTGGTCGACGCGATCGAGGAGGCCGGCGTCGACGACGTCCAGGTGGTCCCGGTCTCGATCACCTACGACCAGCTCGCCGAGGTCGCCGAGATGACGCGCGAGTCGCGGGGGGCGGTCAAGCAACCGGAGGGGTTCGGCTGGCTCGTGCGCTACGCCTGGCGCCAGAGCCAACGCTTCGGCCGGGTGCGCGTGGACTTCGGCGAGCCGGTGGCGGTCACCGATGTCCTTCGGCGCCACGGCTGGCCCGCCGAGCGGCGGCTGTCGACGAGCAAGCTCGCCTTCGAGGTGTGCACCCGGATCAACCACGCCACGCCGGCCACCCGCAACGGGCTGGTCACGCTGGCGCTGCTGGGCGTCGACGGGCGCTTCCTCACCGCACGCGAGATCCGCGACGTGCTCGACCCGCTGCGTCGCTACGCCGAGGCGCGCGAGCTCCCGGGCAGCGTCGACCTCTCCGAGCTCGAGACGGTCGAGGGGACGCGGCGGACGCTCGCCGCGCTGATGGAGCACGGCGTGGTCCAGTGCTTCGACCGGGGCACCCAGCCGGTCTATGCGATCGGCCGCGACAACGAGCTGGTCGCCGCCTTCTACCGCAACAGCGTCATCCACTGGTTCGTCAACCGCTCGATCGCCGAGCTCGCGCTGGTACGCGCCGCCGAGGAGCAGCGCGGGACGGCGCAGATCGACGTGGCGTGGGCGGAGGCGTTCCGGCTGCGCGACGTCCTCAAGTTCGAGTTCTTCTTCTCCGAGCGCGAGCGCTTCGAGGGCGAGATGCGCGAGGAGCTCGCGCTCATCGATCCGTCCTGGCAGTGGGGCGGCGAGTTGACGCTCGGCGACGTCGGCCGGGCGCTCGCCGGGTCGGGGGCGCTCATGGCGCACCGCATCCTCGCCTCGTTCCTGGACGCCTATCTCGTCGTCGCCGAGTGCCTGGCGACCCACGACCCGACCGAGCCGCTCGAGCAGTCGCAGGTCCTGACCGAGTGCCTGGCGCTCGGCGAGCAACTGCGCCTGCAGCACCGCATCTCCGCGGGCGAGGCGGTGTCGACCGAGCTGTTCAAGACGGGCCTCAAGCTCGCCGGCGACCGCGGCCTGCTCGATGCACGCGGACGAAGTCCGCGCGATGCGGAGGACCTCGCCGCGCGGCGCTCGGCCTTCGTGCACGAGCTGCGCGACCTCGTGCGGCGCATCCGGGTCGTCGCGCAGATCGATCGCGATCAGCGCCTGGCCAAGGACGCCGACTGAGATGACCGAGCGACTCGCCCACGACGCGCTCGAGGGGCCCACGGGGCCGCAGGTCGGGGCGTTCTTCGACTTCGACGGGACGCTGATCGACGGCTATTCGGCGGCCACGTACATCCAGGACCGAGCCCGGCGCAACGACATGACGCCCGCCGAGGCGGCCAGGCTCGTGCGGGTCGGCCTCGACACCAAGACGGGTCGCGCCGACTTCGACAGGTTCATGCGCGTGGGGGTCCAGTCCCTGCGCGGGCACCACCTCTCGCACCTGTCGAAGGTGGGTGACCGGCTCCTGCGCGGCTCGCTCGGCGGCCTGCTGTACCCGGAGATGCTCGAGCTCTTGGCCGCCCACCGCCGGCGCGGGCACACGATCGTGATCGCGACGTCGGCGCTGCCCTTCCAGGTCGAGCCGATGGCGCGCGAGCTGGGCATCGAGCACGTCCTGTGCACGCGGCTCGAGCGGGTGGGGGACGTCCTCACGGGCCGCGTCGAGGGCCCGATCCTGTGGGGACCCGGCAAGGCTGCCGCGGTGCGGCGCTTCGCGGGCGAGGCGGGCATCGACCTCGAGGTCAGCTACGCGTACGGCAACGGCGGCGAGGACGTCGACTTCCTGCGGACCGTGGGCCATCCCCGCCCCGTCAACCCCAACCCGGCGCTGGCCGAGGTCGCCGCGCACGAGGGCTGGCCGATCCGCCGCCTGCCCTCGCGCAAGCGCCCGGGCCTCACGTCCCTCGCTCGCACCGTCGCCGCCTACGGCGGGCTGGCCACGGCCTTCGGCGCCGGGCTCGGCATGGGGCTGATCAACCGCAGCCGGCGCGACGCGATGAACTTCACGCTGGCGACGGGATCGGACGCGATGCTGACCCTCGCCGGGGTCCACGTCAACGTGACCGGCGAGCACCACCTCTGGTCGCACCGCCCGGCGATCTTCATCTTCAACCACCAGAGCATCCTCGACGGCTTCATCATCATGCGGCTCGTCCGCGAGGACATGACCGGCGTGGCCAAGAAGGAGGTCGCGCACCAGCCGGGCTTCGGGCAGATCGCGCGGTTGGGGAACATGGCCTTGGTCGACCGTGCGAACGGGCTCCAGGCCCGCGAGGCGCTCCAGCCCGTCGTCGAGCGGCTGCACGAGGGCTACTCGATCGCGATCGCCCCCGAGGGCACCCGCTCCCCGACGCCGACCGTCGGCCCGTTCAAGAAGGGCGCGTTCCACATGGCGATGCAGGGCGGCGTGCCGATCGTGCCCGTCGTGATCCGCAACGCGGGCGAGCTGCTGTGGCGCGGCTCGAAGGTCATCCGCCCCGGCACCGTCGACGTGCACGTCCACGAGCCGATCTCCGTCGCCGGCTGGACGCGCAAGACGCTCGGCGACCACGTCGCCGAGGTGCGCGAGCTGTTCGTGCGCACGCTCGAGGATTGGCCTGCGGACGCGTAGTGGCTAACGCCGCTCCGAGGTCATCTCGGCGTACTTGGAGATCGCCGCGGCGCGGTTGACGGCGCCGAGCTTGCGCAGGATGTGCTTGACGTGCGACTTGACCGTGCCGACCTTGATCACGAGGCGCTCGGCGATCGCCGCGTTGGAGAGCCCGCGGACCATCATCGCGAGGACCTCCTTCTCCTTCGCCGTGAGCAGCTCGTCGAGCTCGGGCGATCCGCGCGGCGTGTCGAGCGTCGCCTCGCCGATCGCGGCCAGCTCGGGCTCCTCCTCGTCGAAGGCGGTCACCAGCTCGATGTCGGCATCCGCGAGCGAGGCCATCGTGGTCTCCGCCATCTCGAACAGCTCGCGGATCGAGCGGCGCTGCGCGGCCATGCGCTCGAGCAGCACCACGCGCTCGTAGAGGCGTCCGAAGCCCTCGGCGAACGCCCACAGCACGTCGCGGTCGCTGACGTCGACCTCCCGGGTCGTCGCGCCATGGTCGGCGTGCAGGAGGCCGACGACGCGGCCGGCGGGGAGGATCGGCGCGACGACGTAGGACGTCACCTGCCCGACGGCCAGGAGCGGCTTGTAGCTGCGCGGGTTGTTCGGCGCGTCGAGGACGATGTCGGGCCGCTTCTCGGCCACGAGCTCGCGCTCGAGCGTGAGCTCGTCGAGCGTGATCTCCCGGTTGCGGAGCCACTCCAGAAACTCGCGCCCGACCTCGGGATCGCCGCGGAAGTGCGCCATCCACGGCAGCCACGCGTCGCCCTCGATCCGGCTGAGCATCGCGCGCCGGAACCCGCAGCTGCGCACGACCTCCTGACAGACGGCGTCGAGCAGCTCCGCCGAGGTGCGCAGCCGGCGCAGCCGGCTGAGGCCGCGCTCGACCTGGGCCAGGCGCTGCTCGCGCGACGTCAGCGCGTGCCGGCGGACGTCGTCCTCGAGGTCGTTGGCGCGCAGCGCCAGCGCGGTCAGCGTCTCGGCGCGCTCGCGGGCGTCGTCGTCGAGCTCCTCGGGCTCGCCGACCTGTTCGAGCTGCGACAGCGCGGACCACGTGACCCGGCTGAGGATGCTGCCGGCGTGCCACAGCGGCCCCTGCGCACCGCCCGGCGCAGGCAGCTCGACGCCCAGCTGCTCACGGGCCTCATGCAGCATCTCGTCGACCTTGGCGAGGAGCTGGCGCTCGAGGCGCCGGCTGGCCTCGCGCGGCTTCTCGGCGGCCCCGCCGGCGCGCGTCATGTCCTCGCCATCCGCCGCTCGCGCGCCATGAGGTGCAGGTAGCGGGCGACCGCCTCGGCGCGGTTGGAGACGTGGAGCTTGCGCAGGATTCGCTTGACGTGGGACTTCACCGTGCCTTCGGAGACGATCAGCACCTCAGCGATCTGCGTGTTCGTCGAGCCGTCGGCCATGAGCTCCAGGACCTCGCGCTCGCGTACGGTCAGCAGTGACTCGATCCGCGACCGCGTCTCGCGCACCCACGGCACGTGGGCGCTTTCGGGCGCCTGCTCGCCGCGGGCGAGGTTGATGTCGGCGGCGCACAGGTCGTCGAGCGCCTCGGCGACGCCCGAGAGCACCTGACGCAGCTCCGTACGCTGGCGCTCCATGCGCTCGACGAGCACGGCGCGCTCGTAGAGCAGGCCGAAGTGCTCGGCGAACACCCACAGGTTGTCGCGGTCCCGCGCGCTGACCGGCAGCTCCTGGCCGTAGCGGTCGGCGTGGAAGAAGCCGATGGTCCGGTCGGTCGGCACGATCGGCGCGCCGACGTACGACGTCGACTCCATCGCGTCGACGATCGGCTTGTAGGTCCGGGGATCGCTGCTGGGGTGGCTCATCAGCACCGGGATGCGACGGCGGACCATCTCGGTCTCGAGCAGCATGTGGGCGAGCTGGATGCGGTTGCCGGACAGGTACTGGCGCCGCGCGTCGGCGTCGGGGTCGGCCCCGTCGACCACCTCGAGGACCTGCGGCACCCAGTGTGAGCCGCGGACCGTCGAGATCATCGCGCGCGTGAAGCCGCAGGCCCGGCACAGCTCGCGCGGTGCCGCCTCCATGAGCTGCTGGGGCGACTCGAGCTCGCGCAGCCGCGCCAGGCTCTCGTGGATGCGCACGAGCTCGGAGAGCCGCGACTCGGCGTCCTGCTCGGCGATGCTGTGGAGTCGCGAGTCGACCTCGGCAAGGAGGCGCAGCCGGCGCGCGATCTCGGCGGTCGGCAGGCTCGCGCACTCGCGCAGCGACTCGCGCAGCTCGCCGCGCAGGACCTGCAGCCGCTCGCGGACGGCGGCGCTGACGTGCCCGCGAGACGTCTCCGCGAGGTCCTCCTCATGCAGGGCGGCGCGATACGCGTCGAGCACCGCCGAGAGGACATCGGTCTCCAGCGTGCCGGTGCCGACCATGCTCACCTCCGGCCCCCGGACCCTCGTTCCCACACGGGACACTGTAATCCCCCCTTGGGGGGATGCCACCGGTCGGTGGCTCCGCCACGCTCATGGCCCCCGTGCGCTCGCGCTGCTCGCGGCGCTCACATGAGCAGAGGAGACTCCATGGCCACCACCAGCGTCGCCGACCCCACAAGCGTCGGGGTCCAGCACCACACGATGTTCATCGGCGGAGAGTCCGTCGACTCCGACCAGCGCTACGAGCTGCGCAACCCAGCGACCGGCGAGGTCTTCGCGACCGTCGCCAAGGGCGGCATCGAGCACGCGGACCGCGCCGTCGAGAACGCGCGCGCGGCGTTCGAGTCGGGCGTGTGGTCGCGCAAGAGCCCGGAGGAGCGCTCCGCGGTCATGAAGCGGGTCGCCGACCGGCTCGCGACCGACTTCGAGGAACTCATGGAGGCCGAGACGCTGGCCAACGGCGCGACGGTCCGCCAGGCGGGCGGCTTTCACGTCGGGCTCGCCTCGCCGCACTTCATGCACTTCGCCGAGCTGGCGGAGAAGTTCCAGTGGGTCCAGCAGGTCCCGACGGTGAACCACCCGACCATGTCGATGAACACGATCCAGTACGAGCCGATCGGCGTGTGCGTGGGGATCGTGCCGTGGAACTT
Source organism: Actinomycetota bacterium (assembly GCA_005888335.1). The sequence goes on along the minus strand of VAWY01000172.1, from coordinate 4,895 downwards.
CCCGCTCGTGCTCGGGCTGTGGAAGGCCGCGCCCGCGCTCGCCGCGGGCAACAGCATCATCCTCAAGCCCGACGAGAAGACGCCGCTGAGCCTGCTCGCGCTCGCGCGCATCTGCCACGAGGAGGGCGTGCCCGCCGGCGTGTTCAACGTGGTGACCGGCGACGGCGAGGAGGTCGGCGCGCGCCTGGCCGCGCACCCCGACGTGGACAAGGTGGCGTTCACCGGCTCGACACAGGTCGGGCGCGAGATCATGCGCCTGGCCTCGGCGACGGTCAAGAAGGTCTCGCTCGAGCTGGGCGGCAAGGGCCCGGTGGTCGTGCTCGAGGACGCCGACGTCGAGACCGCCGTCGACGCGGCGCTGTTCGGCTGCTTGCTGTACTCGGGCCAGATGTGCGAGTCGGGGACGCGGCTGCTGCTGCCCGACAGCGTCCACGACGAGTTCGTCGAGCGGATGCTCGAGCGGGTCAAGACGATCAACGTCGGCGATCCGCAGGACTTCGACACCGACCTCGGGCCGGTCATCAACGCCGAGCAGCGCGACCGGATCCTCCGCTACATCCAGTGGGGCAAGGACGACGGCGCGGAGCTGCGCTGCGGCGGCGGCGCCCCCGCCGGCGAGCAGTTCGAGAAGGGCTACTGGATCGAGCCGACGATCTTCACCGGCGTCACGAACGACATGCGCATCGCGCGCGAGGAGATCTTCGGGCCGGTGCTCAGCGTGCTGCGCTACTCCGACCTCGAGGAGGCGGTGCGGATCGCCAACGACACGATCTACGGCCTGTCGGCCGCAGTCTGGAGCTCCGACCTCGAGCAGGCACAGGAGGTCGCGGGGCGCCTGCGCGCGGGCACGGTGTGGATCAACGACGTCCATCAGGTCGAGCCGCGGTGCCCGTTCGGCGGCTACAAGCAGAGCGGGCTCGGGCGCGAGATCGGCCCGGACGCGCTGAAGGAGTACTGCGAGGTCAAGCACGTCCACATGGACCTGACGCAGCGGCTCGACCGGCGCGTCTACGACCTGCTGCTCAGCACGCCGCCGAGCCAGGACTGACATGGGCGGCGCGATCGACATCATGAACTACGCGCCCTTCGTGGCGCCTGGCCTCTCGGGGCCCGAGTACCAGTTCGAGGAGTTCCAGACCATGGTGCGCACCACCCTGCGGCCCCTGTTGCGGGACGGCGTGGTGACGACGCAGTGGGGTCAGCAGGTCGTGGTCGCCGACCCGCCGACCGAGCCAGACCCGACGCTGCACATCGACCACGCGCTGGCCGAGCTCGATCGCACGGGCTGCGAGGCGGTGGTGCTCGCGTGCCTGAAGATGTGGTCGTACCGCTCGCACCACCAGCTGATCATGGACATGCCCGAGGAGGTGGTCGCCGAGGCGGTGCAGCAGGGCGGCGGCCGCTTCATCGGGGCGGCGGGCTACAACCCGTGGCGCATCGACGAGAGCCTGCGGCGCATCGAGACCTTCGTGCGCGAGTACGGCTTCAAGTACGTCTACTTCCACCCCATCACGTTCGGCATGGCGCCGAACGACCGCCGCTGCTACCCGCTCTACGCCAAGTGCGTCGAGCTCGGGATCCCGGTCGGCCTGCAGGTCGGGCACTCCGCCGAGCCGCTGCCCAGCGACGTCGGGCGGCCGATGCTCGTCGACGACGTCGCCATCGACTTCCCCGACCTGAAGATCAACCTCTCGCACACCGGGTGGCCGTGGACGGGCGAGTACATCTCGATGCTCTGGCGCCACCCGAACGTCTACGGCGACATCTCGGCCTACTTCCCGAAGTCGCTCGACCCCGAGCTCGTGCGGGCGATGGACCGCCAGCTGCGCCACAAGGTCATGCTCGGCTCCAACGGCATGGACTTCCAGCGCTGCCAAGACGAGCTCGAGGAGCTGCCGCTGCGCGAGGAGAGCAAGCGGCGCATCCTGCGCGAGAACGCCGCCGAGTTCCTCGGCCTCTGACGAACGACTACCCGCGGCGGCGGGCGTGCGCGCAGCGCCCGCCGCAGCATGACGACGGCGACCCGAACGGGACCCGGCTGAAGTCGGCGTGCCGCGCGCCCTGCGTGCGTGCGCTGAAGCGCGAGAGCAGCCTGACGGGCTCGCCGTCGGCACAGCTGGGGCAGGGCGCGGCGGGGCTGTCGCTGACCGGCAACAGCTCCTCGTAGACCTCGCCGCACGCGCGGCAGCGGAACTCGTAGAGCGGCATGCGCGCGAGTGTGGCAGCGCGGCGCCGCGCCGGCGAGGCCAACTCTCCCCATCGAGGGACGAAGACGTCCGGTTCGGGCAATGGTGCCGCGGCCCAACGCACCGCAAAGTGCCGGGGCATGGGCAGGAGCGGGTGGGGGGCTGCCGCGCTGGGCGCGGGCATCGCGATCTTCGTGGGGTCGGCGCGCGCCGACGAGCGCACGGTCACCGTGACGGTGACCGGGGGAGGCACTGTCACGGTGCCGGTTCCCGTGCCCTCCGGCACGCCGGTGGACGGCGTCGAGCCGCCGCCCGTGCAGACGCCGCTCGTCTCGGTCTCCGTGTCGCCGCCGCCCTCCCGCCGGCCGTCGGAGCATGGAGCCCCCGCCGGCAACGCACCCGCCGCGGCGCAGCCTGCCCCGGCCAAGGGGCGCCGGCGGCGCATGACGGCGACGGCGAAGAAGGTCGCGTCCCACGTGTCCGTGCCGGTCGAGCGCAGCACGCGCATGGCCCGCCGCCGCGTGACGACGACGGCGACCCACGCCGCTGCCGCGGTGCCCACCCCGGCCAACCCGACGTTCAGCCTGGCGCTGCCCGGCCCGGCGCCGATCGGGGTGCCCGACTTCTTCATCGACAAGTTCCGCATCCCGCCGTTCCTGCTGCCGATCTACCAGGCCGCCGGGACGCAGTACGACGTGCGCTGGGAGGTTCTGGCGGCGATCAACGAGATCGAGACCGACTACGGGCGCAATCTCAACGTCTCGAGCGCGGGCGCGATGGGCTGGATGCAGTTCATGCCCTCGACGTGGCATCGCTGGGGCGTGGACGCCAACGGCGACGGGGTCAAGGACCCCTACAACCCGGTCGACGCGATCTTCACCGCCGCGCGCTACCTCGCGGCGGCCGGGGCGGACAAGGACCTGCGCCGGGCGATCTTCGCCTACAACCACGCCGACTGGTACGTCGACAGCATCGTCATGCGAGCACGGCTCCTGGGCGGCCTGCCCGCCGACCTCGTGGGCTCGCTCACCGGGCTGACGGAGGGGCGCTTCCCGGTCCGGGCGCCGGCGCGCTACGCCGACGAGGCGAGGCGGTCGCACCGCGGAACCGACATCTACGCGCGCGTCGGCAGCCCGGTCGTCGCGGTCCAGGACGGCAAGGTCGTCGGCCTCGGCCGCGCGGCGGGTCTGGGCAGCTTCATCCGGCTGCGTGACGCCTACGGCAACACCTACACGTACGCCCATCTCGAGCCTGCGCGGACACTCTCCCCACGGCGCCCCGGCCGGATCCGTCTGGTTCCCCCGGACGGCCTGGCCACGGAGCGCCTGTTCGCGCATCCGGCGCGCTCGCCGCTTCCGCCGCCGAGGACCCGGCGGTCGGGAGCGGCGCGCCGCCCGCTTCGACGGGGCAGCCACGTGGTGGCCGGAACTGTCCTCGGCCACGTCGCCCAGGCGGCGGCCGGGCGCGCCGCGCACCTGCTGTTCGCGATCCGCCCCGGCGGCCGCGGCGCGCCGCTGATCGACCCGAAGCCGATGCTCGACGGCTGGAAGCTCCTGGAGTCGACGGCGATCTACCGGGCGGCCGGCAAGAACCCGTTCTTCGGCCGCGACGCGCGCAATCCGACGATCGGGCAGGTGCTCCTGCTCAGCAAGAGCGCGCTCGAGCGCCGCGTCCTGCGCGATCCGCGCGTGACGACCTACCCCTGCGGCCGGCAGGACATCCGCGCCGGCGTGATCGACCGCCGCGTGCTGGCCACGCTCGAGTTCCTGTCGGCGAGCGGCCTCGAGCCGACGGTCAGCGCGCTGCGGTGCGGTCACAGCACCTACACCGCCGCCGGCAACGTGTCCGAGCACAGCGAGGGGACGGCCGTCGACATCGCGAAGATCAACGGCATCCCGATCCTCGGCCACCAGGGGCCCGGCTCGATCACCGACATCGCCATCCGCCGGCTGCTGACCCTGCAGGGGGCGATGAAGCCGCACCAGATCATCAGCCTCATGGCCTTCCCGGCCGCGGACAACACGCTCGCGCTGCCCGACCACGCCGACCACATCCACGTCGGCTTCCGCCCGCTCTACGGCGCCAACGCGCGGCTCGGGCGCGAGCTCGACGCGGCGCTGCGGCCGGGCCAGTGGACGCGGCTCATCAAGCGGCTGGGGACCATCCGCAACCCCGAGGTGCTCACCCACGCGTCGCGCTACGCCACCGACTGATCCAGCGCGAACAGGCGGACCGGACGCGCGATGCCCTTCGCAGGAGGAGCTCGCGTTCGCGCATCGGGGCACCACGCCACGTGACGCTTTCCGCCGCGTCGTCCCTCCAACGGCAGGTCGATAGGCCCCTTGGGAGCACTGGTGGGGGCGCCGAGGCCGACGTAGCTTGCCTCGGCCACGGAGCACAGGGACCGTGCCGGCAAGGAGGAGACGTGATGCAAGGCAACACCACCAGCGAGCGCCTGTCGCTCATCGCGCTGTTCGTCACCCTCATGGTGACCAACGCGTGGTTCTTGGTCGAGATGCTGATCTACCACTGAGGTGACGAGCGCGTCGGCGCGCTGTGACACGCTTCGCGGCCCGTGCCGCGGCCGCTCCCCTTCGACCCCATCGCCGAGGCGCGCCGTCAGTGGGAGGAGCACTGGGACGCGCCGGCGGCGCGCCCGATGGCGGCGGTCACGTCGATCATGCGGGCGCAGCAGATCCTCATGGCGCG
>VAWY01000171.1 GCA_005888335.1 Actinomycetota bacterium | reverse complement strand
CCTACTCGTCGGCGCGGCGTACTCCTCGCCGCCGCTGCGCCTCAAGCGCTTCCCGACCCTCGCCGCCCTGAGCATCTCCGGCGTGCGGGCGGTCGTCGTCAACCTCGTCGTGTTCCTGCACTTCTCCGGTGGCGAGATCGTCGCCCCCGTGTGGGCGCTGACGCTGTTCGTGCTGCCCTTCGGCTTCGCCATCGCCGTCCTGAAGGACGTCCCCGACGCCGAGGGCGACCGGCGCTTCCACATCGCGACCTTCACGCTCCGCCTCGGTCCCCGGCGCGCGGTCGCCATCGCGATCGGCGCGCTCTCCGCCGCCTACCTCGCGATGGCCGTCGCCGGGCCGCTCGTGCTCGACGGCGTCCAGCCGGTCGTCCTGAGCGCGACGCACCTCGGCGCCCTGGCGCTGCTGTGGCACTGGCGCCGGCAGACCGATCTCTACGACCACGACTCGTACACGCGCTTCTACCTGCGCGTCTGGAAGCTGTTCTTCCTCGAGTACCTCGCGCTGCCGCTCGCATGCGTCGCGTGAGGAGGCCGTACTGCCTTTGCGGCCCGACTCGCGCGTGGTCGGACCCATGGAACGGCGCGTCCCGAGAGCGGCACACTATGGGCAGAACGCGATGCGCGTGAGCGTTTCTCTCGTCGAGAGGTGGAGCGATGCAAGCAGGAGGACAGGAGGCGCAGGAGGCGCAGGTCTCCGAGGCGGAGATCGCGGTTCACTGGCGCGAGGAGGAGTACTACTACCCGCCTGCGAGGTTCGTCGGGCAGGCCAACGCGGCGGACCCGGACATCTTGGAGCGGTTCCGTGAGGAGCGCTTCCCGGAGTGCTTCAAGGAGTACGCGGATCTGCTCAGCTGGGACGCGTACTGGCACACGACGCTGGATGCGAGCCATCCGCCGTTCTGGAAGTGGTTCGTCGGCGGTCGCCTGAACGCCTCGTTCAACTGCGTCGACCGGCACTTGGAGTCGAGCGCCAACAAGGCCGCGTTCATCTGGGTGCCCGAGCCGGAGACGGAGGAAACGAAGGCGATCAGCTACCAGGAGCTCTACCGCCGGGTCAACGAGTTTGCAGCGTTGCTGCGCGAGTTCGGTGGCGTGAAGGTCGGCGACCGGGTCACCTTCCACCTGCCGATGGTCGTCGAGCTGCCGGTCTCGATGTTCGCCTGCGCTCGCCTGGGCGTCATCCACTCCGAGGTGTTCGGCGGCTTCAGCGGCGCGGCGTGCGGGCACCGGATCGCCGATTCGGAGAGCCGGATCCTCGTGACGATGGACGCCTACTACCGCAACGGCGAGCTGATCGACCACAAGGCCAAGGCCGACGAGGCGGTGGCGGCGGCGCGCGAACAGGGCTTCGCGGTCGACAAGGTGCTGGTCTGGCGGCGACACCCGGGCGAGTACGGATCCAAGAGCCCGATGGTCGAGGGCCGGGACTTCTTCGTCGACGAGCTCCTCGACGACTACCGCCGGACGCTGGTCGAGCCCGTGTCGATGCCGGCCGAGGCGCCGCTGTTCCTGATGTACACCAGCGGCACGACGGGCCAGCCGAAGGGCTGCCAGCACAGCACCGGCGGCTATCTCGCCTACGTCGCCGGCACGTCGAGGTACTACCAGGACATCCATCCGCAGGACACGTACTGGTGCTTCGCCGACATCGGCTGGATCACCGGCCACTCCTACATCGTCTACGGGCCGCTGGCGCTCGGGACGACGAGCGTCATGTACGAGGGCGTCCCCACATACCCGGACCCTGGGCGCCCGTGGCGGATCGCCGAGCGGCTCGGCGTCAACATCTTCCACACCGCGCCGACCACGATCCGGATGCTGCGCAAGCTCGGCCCGGACGAGCCCGCGAAGTACCGCTACCGCTTCAAGCACATGACGACGGTCGGCGAGCCGATCGAGCCCGACGTCTGGCGCTGGTATCACGACGTGGTCGGCAAGGGCGAGGCGGCCATCGTCGACACCTGGTGGCAGACCGAGAACGGCGGCTTCTTGGGAAGCACCCTGCCCGCGCTGCAACCGATGAAGCCCGGCAGCTGCGGGCCCGGCGTCCTCGGCATCTACCCGGTGATCTACGACGAACAGGGCAACGTCGTCGAGGCGGGAAGCGGGCGTGCGGGCAACATCTGCATCCGCAACCCGTGGCCGGGCATCTTCCAGACGATCTGGGGCCAGCCCGAGCGGTTCGTCGAGACCTACTACGAGAAGTACTGCCGGGACAAGGAGAGCAAGGACTGGCGCGACTGGCCGTACTTCGCGGGCGACGGCGCCGTCCAGGCGGCCGACGGCTACTTCCGGATCCTCGGACGCGTCGACGACGTGATCAACGTGGCCGGGCACCGGCTCGGGACCAAGGAGCTCGAGTCGGCGAGCATCACGGTCGAGGAGGTCGCCGAGGCCGCGGCGGTCCCGGTGGTCGACGAGCTGCGCGGCCGGATCGTCGAGATGTACGTCTCGCTCAAGCCCGGCTTCAGCCCGAGCAAGGAGCTCGAGGGGAAGGTGGCCAAGGCGATCGAGACCGAGATCGGGAAGATCGCACGTCCCAAGAACGTCTGGATCGTCTCGGACATGCCCAAGACGCGCTCCGGAAAGATCATGCGCAGGGTGATCGCCGCGGTCTCCAACTTCGCCGATGTCGGCGACGTGACCACCCTGGCGAACCCCGAGATCGTCGAGGACATCCGCCACCACGTCCACAGCGCGAAGGTCGCCCGCGGCGAGGTTCCGCGCGAGCTCTCACCAGAGGAGCAGGAGGAGATCAAGGCATTCGGCCGCGCCGAGTAAGCGCCTCGCGCCCACGGTGAGCGAACGTGAGGACCGATCAGGGCTAACGCAGGAGATTCGCGTTGGCGGCGAACTCGCGCAGCGCGGCGGCGGTGTCGGCGTACCGGCAGAAGCCACCGACGTCGCCCTGCTCGAGCGCGGCCCAACAGATCGAGTCGGTGAGCGCCATCGCCTCTCGCGCCAGCCGCGAGAGCATCGGCGGTGGACCGCACTCGACCTCGTGGCGCAGCCTGCCCACCGCCTCCCGCAACAACTCGTCACCAACCGGCTGCAGGCCGGCCAACAACAGCGAGAATTCCCCGACGATGTACTGCTGGGTCATCGGACGATCGAACCGGGACAAGCCGATCGTAACTCGACGCGCTCCCTCGGGCGAGCGTCTGTGAGCGCGGGATCAGGGTGGTTGGCGAATGCTGCCACGCGGTGGGATCCTCAGCTTGCTCAGGGCCAGGTTGGGAAGGAGCCGCGATGACGGATGAGACCTCGAGCGTGCGGGCGTCGCGCTTGCAGCCCTCGGCCTCCTACAGCTTCACGATGCGCCTGCACATGCCGCAGCAGGGCGGCCCGTTCGCCCGCGTCGCCCACGCGATCGCCGACGCCGAGGCGATCCTTGGAGCCATCGACCTCGTGCGCGTCGAGACCCACGAGGTCGTCCGCGACGTAACGGTCGCGTGCGTGGACGCCGACCACGCCGAGGCAGTCGTGCGCGCGGTGCGCGACCTCGAGGGCGTGCGCGTCGACAGCGTCTCCGACCGCACCTTCCTCATGCACAAGGGCGGCAAGATCGAGGTCAACTCGAAGCTGCCGCTCAAGACCCGAGACGACCTCTCGATGGCCTACACCCCCGGTGTCGCGCGCGTCTCGATGGCCATCCACGACGATCCGGCAAAGGCCTGGGCGCTGACCATCAAGGCCAACACGGTGGCCGTGGTCTCCGACGGCAGCGCCGTCCTCGGCCTCGGCGATATCGGCCCGGCGGCGGCGATGCCCGTGATGGAAGGCAAGGCGATGCTGTTCAAGGAGTTCGCCGGCGTCGACGCCTTCCCGCTGTGCCTGGACACCAAGGACGCCGACGAGATCGTCGCCTTCGTCAAGGCGGTGGCCCCGACCTTCGGCGGCATCAACCTGGAGGACATCGCCGCGCCGCGGTGCTTCGAGATCGAGCGGCGCCTGCGCGCGGAGCTCGACATCCCGGTCTTCCACGACGACCAGCACGGCACCGCGATCGTCGTACTCGCCGCGCTGCTCAACGCGCTGCGCATCGTCGGCAAGCGGATCGAGGACGTCACCGTCGTCGTCGTCGGCGCGGGCGCCGCCGGCGTGGCCTGCACCGACATCATGCTCGCCCAGGGCGTCGGCGACGTGATCGTGTGCAACCGCCGCGGCGCCCTGCACGCGGGCACCGAGCATCTGGACGCCGCCCGGGCCGCGCTGGCCGAGCGCACGAACAAGCGCGGGCTGCACGGAACGGCCGACGAGGTGCTGGCCGGCGCCGACGTGCTGGTCGGCCTGTCCGGCCCCGGAGCGGTGTCGGCCGCCGCCGTGCGCGCGATGGCGACCGACGCGATCGTCTTCGCCATGGCCAACCCGGTGCCCGAGGTCCAGCCCGAGGAGGTCCGCGACGACGTCGCCATCATGGCCACCGGCCGCTCGGACTACCCCAACCAGATCAACAACGTCCTCGCCTTCCCCGGCGTCTTCAAGGGCGCGCTCGAGGTCCGCGCACGCACGATCAACGAGGAGATGAAGCTCGCCGCCGCGCACGCCATCGCGCGCGTCATCCCCGACGACGAGCTGCTCGCCGACTACATCATCCCCAGCGTCTTCAATCGCCACGTCGCCGAATCGGTGGCCGAGGCCGTCGCCGACGCCGCGGTCAGCACTGGCGTGGCGCGGCGCGCGCGGCGCGGCCAGGCCCATGAGCCGGCGACGCCGTTGGAGGCGATGCGCTGACGGCACGACCGACCGGCTCGAGCGCGCCTCTGACGGGCGGCGGGTCGCGCCACTTCGAGTCGCCGGCGTCCGCCGGCCCCGGTTCCGATCTGCGAGGGTCAGCTGCGCCCGGTGGCCTCCGCGGTGGCCTGGTCGCGCAGCTCGCGGCGCAGGATCTTCCCGCTCGCGGTCTTGGGCAGCTCGTCGACGAACTCGATCTCCCGCGGGTACTTGTACGCGGCCATGCGCTCCTTGCAGTAGGCGATGAGCGCCTGCTCGTCGACGCTTTCACCGGCGACGAGCGACACGTAGGCCTTGACGGTCTCGCCGCGGTAGGGGTCGGGGATGCCGACGACGGCCGCCTCGCGGACGGCCTTGTGCCCGTACAGGACGTCCTCGACCTCGCGCGGCCAGACCTTGTAGCCCGCGGCCACGATCATGTCCTTCTTGCGGTCGACGAGGTAGAACCAGCCGTCCTCGTCCATGAAACCCACGTCGCCGGTGTGCAGCGCACCGCCGGGCAGGGCGTTCGCCGTCTCCTCGGGCTTCTCCCAGTAGCCGGGCACGACCTGCGGGCCGGAGGTCACGAACTCGCCGACCTCGCCGGGGGGCAGGTCGTTGCGTTGCTCGTCGACGACGCGGACGATCGTGTTCGAGATCGGCACGCCGACCGAGAGCGCGCCCGACTCGTCGTCGACGGGCGCGCGCGTGCCCGGCGGCGTGCAGTGCGAGGGCGACGTGGTCTCCGTCAGGCCGTAGATGTTGCGGATGTAGGCGCCGACCTTCTCCTGGAAGGCCTCGACCGTCGAGGGCGCGATCGGCGCGCCGCCGCTGACGGTCTTCCTGAACGACGAGAGGTCGCGCTGACCGATCGTCTTGGCGTTCATCAACGCGATGTAGACCGTGATCGACGCCACGGTCATCGTGACGTGATGGCGCTCGATGAGCTCGAGCGTGAGGTCGGGGTCGAACCGGTAGAACAGCACGACCGGCGCGCCGGTGAGGAAGCCGAGCGTCACATGCGCGATCAGGCCCGTGATGTGAAACAGCGGGGCGACGCCGAGGATGACGTCGCCGTCCTCCGTCGGCATCCACTCGCGGTAGGCCTGGCTGTTGAACACGACGTTGCCATGCGTGTTCATGGCGCCCTTCGGCGGGCCGGTGGTCCCGGAGGTGTAGACGAGGAAGGCGACGTCGTCCGGACCCAGATCCGGCGTCTCGGGCGTGCGCCCGCGGTGCGCCTCGACGAGCTCCATGAGGTCGGACGTCGACTCGTCGCGCGAGCGCCGCGAGCCGGCGAGGACCGCCGGGGTCTCGTCGCCGAGGAAGTCCAGCTCGGAGGTCGTGATCACGCTCTCGACCTCCGTCTCGGGGACGACCTGGCGCGCCACGTCGTCCCAGAGCGACTCCAGCGTCACCAGCACCCTGGCGCCCGAGTCGTCGAGGATCGTCCGGACCTCCTTCTCGCGCAGCATCGGGTTGAGCGAGACCATGATCCCGCCGGCCTTCCAGGCGGCCAGCATGGCGATCGGGAACTGCGGGACGTTCTGCGTGTAGACGGCCAGACGGTCGCCCGGGCGGAACCCCTGCTCCTGGAGGGCGACGGCGAGCGCATCGGTGATCTCATCGACCTCGCGGAACGTCAGCGGCGTCTCGAAGTAGTGGATCATCGGCTCGTCGGGGATCCGCTGCGCCGTCTGCCGGAACATGACCAGCGCGTTGCGGTGCTCGGGCTCGATGTCGGGGGGCAGCCCCTCGGGGTACTGCCTGAGCCAGGGCCGTTCGTCGTAGATGCTCATGCGTTCCCCCGTGGCTACTTCACGACGACGGGGTTCACCGGCGCGCCGGTCGCCTCGATGATGTTCAGCGGTGCGGCCGCGTAGAGGAACGACCACTTCCCGTCCGCGGCGCAGTCGGCGGCCAGCTCGTCGAGCCAGATGATCTCGGAGAACAGGACGCCGAGGTTGCGCATCAGCGCGGCGTGCAGGGGCAGCACGATGCCCGACTCCTTGTCGAACGTCGTCTCGTTGGCGATCGTGTCGGTCGAGAGCGAGACGATCTCGCGCTCGTGGAACCAGCGCACGAGCTCGGGGCTGAAGGTGAGGCCCGGCTCGACAAACTGCTCGCCGTAGAACGCGTCGGGCCCCTCGTCGTAGAAGACGCTGAGCCAGCCGGTGCGGATCAGCAGGTTGTCATGGCGCTCGATGGTCACGCCCTGGCTCGCGGCCGCCGCCTCGAGGTCATCGACGCCGTAGGTCTCGCCGGACTCCAGCGCGTTCTTGCCGCGATGGCGCGCGATGTCGACGAGCACGCCGCGCCCGACGATGCCGTGCTTGGCGAGCTTGTCGACGCCGGCCTTGGCGAGGCCCCCCGTCGTCGTCTCGGCGGGGAAGCCGTTGTAGATCTGGTCGCCGTACCAGGTATGGCCGAGGGCGTCGTACTGGCTGGAGCCCTGCAGGAAGGCGGTGATGTAGTCGTCGGCGTACTCGAGGCCGCCGGCCAGCGGCTCCTTCTTGCCGGCGACGTAGTGGCTGCGGTCCTGCGTCATCAGGCGCAGCGCGCCCGACCGGCCCGGCCAGACCGGGTCCCCGCCGGGATTGCCGATGGGGGCTCCGAGCGTGAAGACCTTGCCCGAGCTGACGGCGGCGACGCCTCGTAAGACCTCGTGCGCGTCCTGGAAGTTCAGCGCCCCGATCTCGTCGCCGTCGCCCCAGCGGCCCCAGTTGGTCGGAAGGTCGGCAAGCAGGTCCTCCAGCGTCTTCTGCTTTTGCCCAACGGTCTCTGCCATGGGGGTCCCCTCTCCGCTCGGTTGTCCTTGGCGGGAGCGCGCAGAGGTCCGAGGGCGGCTGCTCGAGGACGCCGTCCGCGCGTCCAGCCTCACTGGCGATATAGCCCGTCGGCGGTGGGCTCAAACTCGGTGGTCCGTTGGCGAACGAGTGGCCTCGCCGCGTCCCGGCCGAGGCGGGAAGCCGTCACCACGGCGCCGTGGGGTGCGTTGACCCGATCGGGCTCACGCGGCCGCGCTGTACTCGTGGATGAGCCCACCGAGTCGATCCCGGCGGCGGATCCGGAGCGGATCCGCGGGAGCGGCGAGGCGCAGAGCAGGTCGCGGCTGTGGCGGCACGAGTCCCAGGCCACGAAGCGGACGATGGCTGTTGTAATGATCGACGTAGGTGTGCAGGACGCGCTCGAGCTGGCGACGGCCGATGACCAGGATCCAGTCGAGGCACTCGCGCCGCACGGTGCCGACGAATCGCTCGGCAAACGCGTTTGCCCTGCGGAGCTTGGATCGGTGTTCGGACGATCTCGATCCCCGCGCTGCCGAAGACCTCGTCGAAGGCGCCGCTGAACTTCGAGTCGCGATCGTGGATCAGGAAGCGTGGCGGCGAGGCTCGGTCGGCGAGCGACCACGAGAGCTGGCGCGCCTGCTGCGCGACCCAGGCGCCGCTTGGATGCTGGGTGCCGCCCGCTACGTGCACCCGGCGGCTCCCAAGCTCGATGAAGAACAGGATGTAGAGCCGTCTCGCGAAGACCGTGTCGACGGTGAAGAAGTCGCACGCGAGCATGCTCGCCGCCTGCCCGCGGATGAACTCACGCCACCAAACGCCGGCTCTCTGGCCAGCGGGTCCGAGCCCTGCTTCGCGCAGGACCTTCGGATCGTCGTCGCCGCGACGCTGAGTCCGAGCGCGCCGAGCTCGCCCGCGATCCGCTGGTAGCCCCAGCGGCGGTTCTCGCGCGCGAGTCGGAGGACCAGCTCGCGGATCTCACCGCCGATCGGCGGTCGCCCCCTGCGCGGTGGTGGGTAGGTCCAGCGCCGCGCCACGAGTTGGCGATGCCAGCGCATGAGCGTGTCGGGCGTGACGAGGAACGAACTCCAGCGCTTGCGCGAGAGAAGCCGGCTCGCGGCGGCCAGGAACGTCCGGTCGGCGGACCGAAGCGCGGGCCGCGCAACCTGGCGGTGGCGACCTCGTGACGCAGGACGACGATCTCGAGCTCCTTGAACTCCTCGGAGCGACAGGCGAGCACGGCGAGCTCAAGCAGGCGTCGCAAGGCGATGTAGAGCAGTGAAGCGAGCAAGCCCGACCTCCCGTCCCGATGCGCGTGCGACGTATAGCGCCGGATCGCGCTTCCGCTTCTACGCCGCGGGCGCACCCGCCTGCCGCGACGCCGACCAGAGCTGGTCGAGGAAGGGGCCGAGCGCCCGCGCCACGCCCGCGGCGGTGTCGTCGATCGGGCCGGCGGGGAGGGCGGCGTGGCTGATGGCGAGGCGCACGAGGTTGTCGGCCACGAGCCGCGCGTCCGCGGGGCGCAGGGCCGGCCAGCCATCGGTGAGGAAGCCCGCGAGCCGCTCGGCGGCAAAGGCGATGACGGGGCTGTCGTGCGAGGTGACGAGCCCCAGCAGCTCGTCGCCGCCGTCGCCCGCCACGATCGCGCGCAGCAGCGGGTGCTCGTGTGCCGCGTGGAGGAACTCGGAGAAGGCGGCGGCGAGCGCGCCGCGCGGATCGCCCGGGTGGGCTTCGATGGCCGCCTGGACGCCGGTCAGGAAGCGATCGCCCTCGCGCAGGACGTAGGCCTGGGCGAGCGCGGTGCGGCTGCCGAACTCGTTGTAGATCGTCTGCCGGCTGATGCCAGCCTCCTTGGCGACCTCCGCGAGCGTGACCTCCGCCCACGGCCGCTCGCGCAGCAGCGCGTCGGTCGCGTCGAGGACCGTCTCGCGCAGCAGCTCGCGCGCCGCGACCGCGTAGGGCGGACGGCTCACGCCGCGCCCGCGAGGCCGTGGCGGCGAACCACCCTCTCGCGCACGCGGGGGTGGATGTTCGCGCGCGCGACGTCACCGCCGTAGTGGTCGAGCAGCCGCTCGTCCATCACGCGCCGCCAGAGCGGCGGGATCCAGGCGAGCACGATCATCCCCGCGTAGCCGGTCGGCAGCTGCGGCGCCTCGTCGAAGTGGCGCAGGGCCTGGTAGCGGCGCGTCGGGTTGGCGTGGTGGTCGCTGTGGCGCTGCAGGTGGTAGAGCAGCACGTTGGACGCCACGTTGTTGGAGTTCCACGAGTGCTCCGGACGGGTGCGCTCGTAGCGGCCGCCCTCGCGCGTCTGGCGCAGCAGGCCGTAGTGCTCGAGGTAGTTGACGACCTCCAGCAGCGAGAACCCGACGACCGCCTGGACGGCCAGCCAGGGAGCGATCTCGACGCCGAACGCGGCGATCAGCGCGCCGAACAGCACGGCGCTCATCAGCCACGCGTTGAGCACGTCGTTGCGCAGCGTCCATCGCGACGCGCCGGTGCGCGCGAGCCGCGCGGCCTCGAGCTCCCACGCGCTGCGCACCGAGCCTGCCACCGTCCGCGGCAGGAACTCCCAGAAGCTCTCACCCAGCCGCGAGCTCGCCGGGTCCTCGGGCGTCGCGACGCGAACGTGGTGGCCGCGGTTGTGCTCGACGAAGAAGTGCCCGTAGGCGCTCTGGGCCAGCGCGATCTTCGACAGCCATCGCTCGAGCCGGGCGCGCTTGTGGCCGAGCTCGTGCGCGGTGTTGATGGCCACGCCGGCGACGACCCCCGTCGTCAGCGCCAGCCCGATGCTGCCGGCGAGCGACAGATCCCCGCTCCACCACAGCCGGCAGGCGAGGACCAGCCCGGCGTACTGCAGCGGCAGGAACGTGTACGTGCACCAGCGGTAGTAGCGGTCCTGCTCGAGGTGCTTGAGGACCGAGTCGGGCGGATTGGACGCGTCCATGCCGATGACCAGATCGAGGAACGGGAACACGCCGAACACGAGCACCGGCCCGAGGAACCACATCGCCTCCACGCCGGTTGCCGTCGCCAGCCCCCAGGCGATGAACGGTGCGAGCGGGACGAGGAGGCCGAGCAGCCACGCGTAGCGCTTGCCGTCTCGCCAGGTGAGCTCTCGATCGCCCTCTGCTGCTGTGGTCGCCACGCCGCGCACCTCCAAAGGCCGTTTGACACGAGCCGGTCGCTGTGTCGCGCAGGTTTACAAGATATGCCTAGTGTGTCAAGCGCTGTTACCCGCATAGAAATTTATATTCGGGTAACTTGCCGCCCGTGCCGCCCGCCCCGCGCCGCCTGCCCCGCGCCCATGCGCTGTTCGCCGAGCGCGGCTACGCCGCGGTCACGATGGACGAGGTCGCCGCGGCGGTCGGCGTGACGAAGCCCCTGCTCTACAACTACTTCGGCAACAAGGAGCGGCTCTACCTCGCCTGCCTGGAGCGGGCGGGCGACGCCCTGCTCGCCACCGTGGTGGACGCGGTCGGCGCGGCGCGCGGGCCCGACGAGGCGCTGCGCGCGGGCGTGCGCGCCTTCTTCGCCTTCCTCGACGCCGACCGCGACGCCTGGCGCGTCCACTTCGCCGAGACGCTGCCGGCGAGCGGCGAGGTCGCGGGACAGGTGGAGGCCTACCGCGAGCGCCTCATCGCTCTCGTCGCGACGGCCCTGCTGCAGCAGCTGCCCGCCGGCCGGCGCCTGCGCGCCCGCATCGAGGTCGAGGCGCTCTCGACCGCGGTCATGGGCGCCGCGGAGGCGCTGGGGCGCTGGTGGCTGCGCACCGAGGCGCTGCCGGCCGCGGACACCGCCGAGCTTCTGATCACGACCGTCGAGCCGGGCCTGCGGGAGCGCTCGCGCGCCCGCCGGTCCCGAGGAGCAACCACATGACAGACAACCCCCGCCGCGTCGCGATCGTCGGCGGCACCCGCATACCGTTCGCGCGCTCCAACAGCGCGTACGCGAACGCCTCCAACCAGGACATGCTCACGGCCGCGCTCGACGGGCTCGTCGCGCGCTTCGGGCTGGAGGGCGAGCGCCTGGGGGAGTTCGCCGCGGGCGCGGTCCTCAAGCACAGCCGCGACTTCAACCTCGCCCGCGAATGCGTGCTCGGAAGCCGGCTCGCGCCCGAGACGCCCGCCTACGACCTGCAGCAGGCGTGCGGCACCGGCCTCGAGGCGACGATGCTCGTCGCCAACAAGATCGCGCTCGGCCAGATCGAGTCAGGGATCGCCGGCGGCGTCGACACGACCTCCGACGCGCCGATCGCGCTCAACGAGGACCTGCGCCGGATCCTGCTCGAGGCCAACGCGGCCAAGTCGAACGCCTCTCGCCTGCGGGCGCTGGCGAGGATCCGCCCGCAGCACGTCGTCCCGGCGATCCCGCGCAACGAGGAGCCGCGCACGGGGCTGTCGATGGGCGAGCACCAGGCGATCACCGCCCGCAAGTGGGGCGTCACGCGCGCCGAGCAGGACGAGCTCGCGGCGCGCAGCCACCAGAACCTCGCCGCGGCCTACGAGCGCGGGTTCACCGACGACCTCGTGCAGCCGTACCTGGGGCTCGAGCGCGACCAGAACCTGCGCCCCGACTCGACCGCCGAGAAGCTCGCCAAACTCAAGCCCGTCTTCGGCGGCGAGGACGGCACGATGACCGCCGGCAACTCGACGCCGCTGTCCGACGGCGCCGCGGTCGTGCTGCTGGCCAGTGAGGAGTGGGCCAGGGAGCGCGACCTGCCGATCCTCGCCTACTGGACGACGGGCGAGACGGCCGCCGTGAGCTACGTGGACGGCGAGGAGGGCCTGCTCATGGCGCCCGCCTACGCGATGCCGCGGATGCTGGCGCGCGAGGGGCTTGCGCTGCAGGACTTCGACCTCTACGAGATCCACGAGGCGTTCGCCGCCCAGGTGCTCTCGACGCTCAAGGCGTGGGAGGACCCGGTGTTCTGCCGGGAGCGCCTCGGCCTCGACGAGCCGCTCGGCTCGATCGACCGCAAGAAGCTCAACGTCAACGGCGGCTCGCTCGCCGCCGGCCACCCCTTCGCCGCCACGGGCGGGCGCATCGTCGCGGCGCTGGCGAAGGCGCTGCACGAGCGCGGCGAGGGCCGCGGCGCGATCAGCATCTGCGCGGCCGGCGGGCAGGGCGTCGTCGCGATCCTGGAGGCAGCATGAGCGACCGGTACGCGCAGGTGGTCAACTCCCCGCTCGGGCGGCTGCTCGCGCCGCGCGTCGGCCTGCCGACGCCCGTCGAGCTCGAGCGCTACGCGCCCGGGCAGCCCGTGATCACGGGGAAGGTCATGCTCGGCGCCGCGCCCGGCGGGCGGCTCGCACGCGCGATCGCGAGCGTGCTCGCCGGAGCGAGCGTCGACGTGGCGAGCGCGCTCGACGAGCCGCTGCGCCAGGCGCTCGCGGACGCGGGCGCGGACGCGTCGGTGTGGAACGCCGACGCGCCGTCCGAGGAGCGCTTCAAGGCGCTCGTCTTCGACGCGACCGGGATCGCCGAGAGCGGCCGGCTCGGTGAGCTGCATGCCTTCTTCGGACCGACGATCAGGCGCGTGGCGCGCTGCGGGCGCGTGGTCGTGCTGGGCACGCCGCCCGAGGCCTGCGACGAGCCGCGCGCGGCGACCGCGCAGCGCGCGCTCGAAGGCTTCACGCGCGCGGTGGGCAAGGAGCTTCGCGACGGCGCGACGGCGCAGCTCGTGCTCGTCGCGCCCGGGGGCGAGGACGAGCTGGCCTCGACGCTGCGCTTCTTCCTCTCGCCGCGCTCGGCCTACGTGTCCGGCCAGGTCGTGCGCATCGGGCCGAGCGGCCGCCGCCCGGAGGTCGACTGGGATCGCCCGCTCGCCGGCCGCGTCGCGCTCGTCACGGGCGCGGCGCGCGGGATCGGCGAGGCGATCGCCGAGACGCTCGCGCGCGACGGCGCGCACGTGATCGGCCTCGACGTCCCCGCGGTCGGCGGCGAGCTGGCCGAGGTCGTCGAGCGGATCGGCGGCTCGGCGCTCGAGCTCGACATCACCGAGGCCGGCGCGCCCGCGGCGATCGCCGAGCACGTCAAGAAGGAGCACGATGGGCTCGACGTCGTCGTCCACAACGCCGGCATCACCCGCGACAAGACGCTCGGGCGGATGCCGCGCGACACGTGGGACCTCGTGATCGACGTCAACCTCAGCAGCGCCGAGCGCATCGACGCCGCGCTGCTCGACGGCGGGCTCCTGCGCGAGGGTGGCGCGCTCGTCGGCGTCTCCTCGATCAGCGGCATCGCCGGCAACGCGGGACAGACCAACTACTCGACCTCGAAGGCGGGCGTGATCGGGCGCGTGCAGTCGATGGCACCGCGGCTGCGCGAGCGCGGCATCACGATCAACGCGGTCGCCCCCGGCTTCATCGAGACGCGCATGACGGCGAGCATGCCGGTCGCGATCCGCGAGGCGGGGCGGCGGATGAACCAGATGCGCCAGGGCGGCCTGCCGGTCGACGTCGCCGAGACGGTCGCCTGGCTCGCCGGCCCCGCGTCGGCGGGCGTGACCGGCAACGTCGTGCGCGTCTGCGGCCAGAGCCTGATCGGAGCGTGAGCATGCTGACCAGCTACGTCAAGGCGGCCGTGCCGCTGATCCCCGGCGCCTCGCGACTGCCGTTCGTCGCCGGCGGCGGCGGCGAGCTGCCCGACCGCGAACTCGAGCGCGAGCTCACCCCGGACGCGGACCGCCTCGCGGCCTACGCCCGCGTGTGCGCCTTCACGCTGCGCGGCACGCTGCCGGCGACGTATCCCCACGTGCTCGCGTTCCCGCTGCACATGGAGCTGATGACCGCCGGGGACTTCCCCTTCGCAGCGATGGGCCTCGTGCACCTGCGCAACCGCATCGAGCAGCGCCGGCCGATCGCGATCGGCGAGACGCTCGGCCTGCGCGTTCGCGTCGCCGACCTCGAGCCGCATCCCAAGGGGCGGACGTTCTCGATCCTCACCGAGGCGCGCGTCGGCGAGCAGCTCGTCTGGAACGGCGTCAGCACGATCCTGCACCGCGGCGGCGGATCCGGCGAGCGCGACGGCCGCGACGAAGAGGCGAGCGCGCCCGAGGGCGTGGCGCAGTGGCGGCTGCCGGGCGACCTCGGCCGCCGCTACGCCTCCGTCTCCGGCGACCGCAACCCGATCCACCTGCACCCGCTCACCGCGCGCGCGCTCGGCTTCCCGCGCGCGATCGCGCACGGCATGTGGACGAAGGCGCGGGGCCTGGCCGCGCTCGAGTCGCGGCTGCCGGACGCGTACGCCGTCGACGTGCGCTTCCGCCGGCCGATCCTGCTGCCGTCCACGGTCGCGTTCGGAAGCGAGCAGGACGGCCGGCGGATCCGCTTTGCCGTGCGCGCCGTCCGCGGAGAGGACCGCCACCTCGACGGTGCCGTCGAGCCGCTCGGGAGCAAGAGGTCATGAGCGTCGCGGACAAAGGGATGGAGGCCGGCCTGCGCGTGCTCACCCGCGTCGCCGGCCTCGAGCTGCTCGACCGCTTCGGGCTGCGCGAGCGCGCCGAGCGGGCGATCTACAGCGCGAGCAAGAACGGCTTCCGCGCGGCCGGGGCCGCGAACCGGGCCTTCACGGCGGTCAACCGCCTCGCCGCGCCGGCGCGGCTCGCGCCAGCGCGGGGCAGCGGCCTCTTCGACGTCACGCCCGACGACGAGCAGCAGATGCTGCGCGAGGCGTTCGCCGCGTTCGCCATGGACGAGCTGCGCCCCGCGGCGCTGGACGCCGACGCCGCCTGCCAGGCGCCGGCCGAGCTGCTCGCCAAGAGCGTCGAGCTCGGCGTGACGACGCTCGGCGTGCCGGAGGAGCTCGGCGGCGCGGTCAGCGATCGCTCGGCCGTGACCAGCGTGCTGGCGGCCGAGATGCTCGCGCGCGGCGACATGGGCCTGTCGGTGGCCGCGCTCGCGCCGGCCGGCGTCGCGACGGCGCTCGCGCTCTGGGGCGACGCCGACCAGCAGGCCACCTACCTCCCGGCGTTCGTCGGCGACGACGTCCCCGCAGCGGCGCTGGCGCTGCTCGAGGCGCGCGCGATCTTCAACCCGATGGCGCCCGCCACCACGGCGCGACCCGCCGGCGGCGGCTACGTGCTCGACGGGGTCAAGTCGCTCGTGCCCCGCGGGCGCGACGCGGAGCTGTTCGTCGTCGGCGCGAGCATCGAGGGACGCGGCCCCGCGCTCTTCCTCGTCGAGTCGGGGAGCGCGGGCGTCTCGACCGAGCCCGAGCCCGCGATGGGCGTGCGCGCGGCGGCGACCTCGCGCCTGATCCTCGAGGCGGTGAACGTGCCCGCCGGCGCGCTGCTCGCGCAGGGCGACCCGAGGGTCTACTCCGAGTGCGTCGCGCGCGGGCGCATCGCGTGGTGCGCGCTCGCGGTCGGCACCGCGCAGGCCGTGCTCGACTACGTCATCCCCTACGTCAACGATCGCGTCGCGTTCGGCGAGCCGATCTCGCACCGCCAGGCGGTCGCGTTCATGGTCGCCGACATCGGCGTCGAGCTCGACGGCATGCGGCTGGCCACCTACCGGGCCGCGGGTCGTGCCGACACCGGCAAGGACTTCGCGCGCGAGGCGGCGCTCGCGCGCCGGCTGTGCGCCGAGCGCGGGATGAAGATCGGCTCCGACGGCGTACAGCTGCTCGGGGGTCACGGCTACGTCAAGGAGCACCCGGTCGAGCGCTGGTACCGGGACCTGCGGTCAGCGGGCGTGATGGAGGGCGCCCTCCTCGTCTGAGCGCGGGGAAACGACGGCGATGATCAACCTCGAGACTCCGAAGAAGTTCGGCCCGCTCGTCGCGCGGGCGCATCAGGTCGCGACCGAGGTGCTGCGGCCGATCTCGCGCAAGTACGACCGCGCCGAGCACGCCTATCCCAAGGAGCTCGACATGCTCGCGGCGCTGATCGACGGCACGAACGCCGGCAGCGACATGGGCGCCCCGGGCGCCACCGGCGTGCGCCGCGACGCGAGCGCGAACGGCGAGCAGACCGGCAACCGCAACGGCGCCAATCTGTCGACGGTGCTCGGCGTGATCGAGATGTGCTGGGGCGACGTCGGCCTGCTGCTCACGCTGCCGCGCCAGGGCCTCGGCAACTCCGCGATCGCGTCGGTCGCCACGCCCGAGCAGCTCGAGCGCTACGAGGGCCGCTGGGCGGCGATGGCGATCACCGAGCCCGAGGCCGGTTCGGACTCCGCCGCCATCCGCACGACCGCCGAGCGCGACGGCGACCACTACGTGCTCAACGGCGAGAAGATCTTCGTCACCTCGGGCGAGCGCGCGGACCTCGTCGTCGTGTGGGCCTCGCTCGACCGCAGCAAGGGCCGCGCGGCGATCAAGTCGTTCGTCGTCGAGCGCGACAACCCGGGCCTGATCCTTGAGCGCCTGGAGAAGAAGCTCGGGATCCGCGCCTCGGACACGGCGAACTTCCGGCTCGAGAACTGCCGCGTGCACAAGGACGACATGCTCGGCAGCCCGGAGATCGACTCCAAGCAGGGCTTCGCCGGCGCGATGCAGACGTTCGACAACACGCGACCGCTCGTCGCCGGAATGGCCGTGGGCGTCACGCGCGCGGCGCTCGAGGAGACGCGCCGGCGCCTCGCGGACGTCGGAGTCGCGATCGACTACGACCGACCCGCGCACTGCCAGCACGCCGCGGCGGCGCGCTTCCTGCAGATGGAGGCCGACTACGAGGCCGCCCGGCTGATGACGCTGCACGCCGCGTGGATGGCGGACAACTCGCGCCCGAACTCACTGCAGGCCTCGATGGCCAAGGCGAAGGCGGGCCGCACGGCTGTGGACGCGACGCTCGGCTGCGTCGAGCTGTGCGGCGGCGTCGGCTACGGCGAGGACGAGCTGCTGGAGAAGTGGGCCCGCGACGCCAAGATCCTCGACATCTTCGAGGGCACGCAGCAGATCCAGCTCTTGATCGTCGCGCGCCAGCTGCTCCGGAAGACGTCGGCGGAGCTGCGTTAGAGCGGTGAGGCTTGACGCGTGCCTGAACCGGCGAGCTCGCGGACGCCCCTCCGGATCTGGCTGGTCGGCTTCGGCACGGTGGGTCAGTGGCTCGCCCGCGCCCTCGATTCGCAGGCGCAGCGCCTCGCGCGCGACTACGGCGTCCGCGTCACCGTCGTCGGTCTCGCCAACGCTCGAGACGGGTTCATCTCCGACGAGCACGGCCTCGACCTGCCATCGGTGCTCCGGCTCAGCTCGGGTGGATCGGGGATCACCGAGGAACCCGGCGTGCGCTGCTGGCCGAGCACCCTCGAGGGGCTCCGCGCCACCGAGGCCGACCTTCTCGTGGAAGTGGCGTCGAGTCCCGCCGGCGACGGCGAGCCGGGCGTCGCGCACATGCGCGAGGCGCTGCAGCGCGGCATCCCGGTGGTGACCTCGAACAAGTGGCCCGTCGCCTTGCGCGGGGTCGAGCTCGCCGAGCTGGCGCGCAGCCGCGGGGACGCGTTCCGCGCCGAGTCCACCGTTTCGTCGCCGCTCGAGATGAAGGCGCCGCGCTTCATGAAGTCCTCGAGCGAGCCGCCGCCGCCCCCTCCGCCGACGGCGGCCGTGCTGTGATCGAAAACAAACACGCCCTCGTGGGGGGCGGTGGACTCGTGCTCGCGCCCGAACCGCAGCTGGCCGAAAATCTTCAGCGCCGTGGAGCTCACGCGCCGCGACTGGTGTGCGAGCAACTGCAACAGCCGCGCGTGCGTCGCGTCCAGGCAGCGCGCCGGCTCGGGCTGGGCGAGGTTCGTGTTGCGGGCCACGACGACGAGCAGCGAGCGACCACCAGCGGTGTGCGCCGCGCGCGCGCAGTCGATGTAGACGTCCTCGGCCGGGAGATACTCGAGCGCCTTCTCCTCGACGCGGTCCTCGAGGCTCGCGGGGCGGCGCAGGAGCCCGATCGCCTTCACGGCGGCCGCGCTGGGCGCGTCGTGCGTAAAGGTCGCCTCGGGCCGACGCACGTCGATCGCGCACCGCGAACGGTCGCGCTGACGTGCCGATCGGCGCGGTTGATTAAGGCCACAGCGAGGCGCTCGCGGGCGAGCGCCCGGCGCGCCGCCTCGTTCTTGGGCTGCAGAGCCGGGAGCGGCGGCTGCGCGTGCGGCGGATGCGCGCGCTTGGCGTGTCCGGTAGCTGGGACAACGACGACCGCTACGAGCGCGAACGCAGCGGCGCTGGTGCGCCGTCGCGTCCGCGCGGACCTGAGGGCACTTCGGGGCTCATTGGTTTAGCGGACTTGACCTTGCTGATCGCGTGGCCTATCGCCGGCATGCTTCGACGTTCCCGGCGTCCCTATCCGGGTCTACCAGCGGCGGCGTTCGGGCTGCACGCGGTTCACTGAACCGCAAAGGTCAGGGTGACCTGGCGGACCTGGAAGGGCGGGACTCGGCACGTGCGGCGCGTGCGGTGGCCGACGATCCGGGAACGCCCGGACTTGGTGCGCTTGACGATCGCGCGGCGGACCGTTCCACAGAACTTGCCGGGGCCGAAGGTGCCGAAGGCTGGTCCGCCGAAGGGGCCGAAGTACGGCGCGTTGGGCGCGTTGGACACGGTCAACAGGTCGCCAAGCGTCAGGCCCGTCGCGGCCGCCAGCTGCTGCGCGTCCTCGCGGCCGTCCTCGACCGCCGTGGGCAGCGCCGCGTCGTAGGCCTGCTTGACCGCCGCGGCGATCGCGTCGTTGCTGGTGCGGTCGGTCGGCGTGACGGCGACCTGGCCGGTGCCGGCGGCGACGATCGTTCGCTCTTGCGCACCGGCGGGTGCGGCGAACGCCAGGAATAGCGCCAGGGATGCGGCGGCGATACTCGATGCGGGCAAGGTCACTCCTCGGGTCGATACCGGTTTGCTCTTTTTAGCGGTTGGGCGCGCGGCTGTGCAGCCGCCTCGACAACCGTTTGACACCGCGAGGAACTCGAGCGGGCGCCACGCCGAAGGCCGGCACGAAGACGGTCTCGACCGCCGCGTGGCGATCGGACGCACCGTTCGGCGTGCGCACGACGTTCGGCGACGCGCGGCGCCTACCCCCTCCGGCCGTCTGACGATCAGCATGCGGTTCATCGACAACGCGCTGGTCGAGCACGTCACCGCGCGTCCCGGACCGTCCTCACCCGCTGACCGGGACTCGCCGACAGCGTCGGCACGCAGCGCCGCGGGCGAACCGGGGGTTACAGCGTTCCGCCCGGCAGCAGCCGGCTGACCTTCGAGCGGTCGCCCAGGCGACGATCGCCACCGTCGCCGGATCGGGCGCTGCTCGAGTCGAGGACGCGGCCGTGCTCGAGACGCTCGCAAAGAACGCGCGGCTCTCGGCGACGGCGGTGAGGCGGTCAAACATCCCGAGCTCGTACGCAGCCAGCACATTCCAGCCCGCCGGCCCGCTCGCCGCGCCCGCCGCAGCAGCTCACCGCCGGCCGCGGGCTCAGGATCGGGCTGTGCGAACCTCGCTGGTTGATGTGGGCTCCCCCGCAGCCGGTCGCAGATATGGGCAGGACCGCGACGCGCTGGCCACCGAGCTGCTCGGCCGCTTGGGCGTCAGCCGCAGGACGCGCTGCGGTGGCGCGCCGGCTCGGCGTCGACGAGGGCGTGCTCGTCGTGCCACGCTGGCGGCGGCGTATGCGTCGCGCCGCCGCCTGAGGCCCGTCCACTACGCCCGGCCGGGCTCCTCGGCGCCGGCGGCCCGCAGGGCGTCGGCGCGCGTGGCGTAGTCCTGGATCGCGGCGATCCGTCCGCCGCGGATCGCGAAGACGTTGAACAGCTGGCGGGACGGCGCCACGTCGCCGATCGGGTCGAGCGCGGGCGAGCGCACGCCGAGCACGACGGCGCTTTCGCCGGCGACGAGCTCAAGCGCCCAGATGGACCGCAGTCCCTCGCGCAGCTCGTCGGCTCGGAGCATGTCGAGGACCTCGTCGCGGTCATGGCAGACCGCGCCGGCGGGAAGCCCGCGCCAGACCACGGTCGACTCGAGCACGGCCTCGACTGCGGCCAGGTCGGCGCGACGCATCGCGTGCAACCAGCGACGACGACCTCCAGGTTGTCTCGGGCTGTCGACATCACCTTCTCCTTGGTGTCGTCAACGGACGGGCACGGAGAAGCAATGGGCGGCGCTCGCGCGCCGCCGCCCAGCCGCGATGGCGTCGGCGGCCACGCCGCGCCCTGTCCCTGGGCACGTATGGCCCGGGCGGCCGGCCCGGTTGACCGAACTCGCGTCTAGCGTCAGCCAGGCACGGCCAGGATGCGACGCCGGGTATCGACGGCCGCCAAGGGGCGACTACCCGCCGAGCCGGCGCTCGGCGTCGGCCCGCGAGATGACGCACAGTAGGCGGCCTCGGGCGTCGTCACGATCGCGGTGCGGCGGGTCGCGTCCTGGGCGGCGCGCTCAGCGCTCCGCCGCGCTCGTCCGAGTACGACGCCCTCGCGATGACGACGAGACAGAACCCGCGCCGCCCCGCCAGCGCCGCGTAGAGCGCCGGCAGGTCGTCCGGCACGTCGCCACATCGTTGTCGACCAGGTACTCGCCCGCGACGGCGGTCGCCCCGGTGCCTCACGGATGACGAACGTCATCGCTGCGCACCCCACAGAGCCGCCCAGCCGTGCGCGCCGGCGAGGCGGAGATCAGGGCCCGCCGCGGAGCCGCTCGTCGAGCATCTGCAACAGCACGCCGACCATGACCGAGTGGCCGCGCCCCATCGACGCGTAGCACGCCAGCGCGTAGCCGATGCCCTCCGGGCGCGGACGTAGACCGACGAACGCCGGCAAGCCATAGCGCAGGGCGGCCCAGTTGGCCCACAGCCGCGCGGTGCGGCCGTTGCCGATGGCGAACGGGTGGATGCGCACCCACTCGCCGTGCAGACCGGCGCACAGGTTCATCACCGCGCGCAGCGCGTCGAAATCCCGTGGTGGTTCGCCGGCCGCCACCAGGCCATCGACGGTGGCCACCGTCGCCCGGGCGACCGCCTCGAAATGGGCCAGCGCGTCGGGCACCTCGGCCGACGCCACCCCGGGGCGCGCGCCGACCGCGACCTCGTAGCCGCACAGCTCCGGCAGTGCGGGGTCGCTGTGGCGGACGTTGCCGGCGTAGTAGTCGACCGGCAGCGCCACGCCGTCGTAGACGCGGCGGTGCCAGTCCAACGCCATGGCGACCGCGGGCGCCTCGCGGGCGCCCGCGGTCGCGGCCAGCTCGACGAGCAGGCGGGCGATGCTGGCGGCGATGGTCGGCGCCGACCCGGGCGGGTCGTCGTCGCAGGCGACTGGCACCCGTCAGGAGGCGAACGCCGCGGCGATGCCGTGCGGGTCGGCGACCGCCCGGGCGTCGACCATGCGCCCCTCGGCCGGATCGTCGACCTCGACCTCGGCGCGCGCGATCGCCGCGATGTCCGCCCGCAGCTCGCGCTCGGGCCGGTAGCGGCGCAGCAACTCGAGCGTCTCGAGCACCGCCGCCTCCTCCAGCAGCGCACCGATCCGCAGCTCGCGCTCGAGGATGTCCTCGGCCAGCCGGTTCATCGAGATGCCCCAGCGCGCGGCGAGCAGCCGCAGCAGCTCGTGCGTCTCGGCCTTCTCGAAGCGCAGCGTGAACTTCACCGTCTCCATGATCGGATTCTTGCGCAACGGCCTGATGCCGTCAAATTGACGATATGCCGTCATGACAGGGCCCGCCTCCGCCCGCCGCGTAGGCACTCGACGCATGATCGAGCCGCCGCGCGATACGTTGCCCTGACCGGAGTCCTGGCGACCTCTCGCAGTTTCTGCGATCGGTCCGCCAGACCCGTTGCTACCTCCCGAAAAGCTAGTATCCATCGGGAAAAGGGCGCGTAGCTCAGTGGGAGAGCGCTCGCTTCACACGCGAGAGGTCGCTGGTTCGAAACCAGCCGCGCCCATCGTCGGAAGGCCCTGCACCTGTGGGGCTTTCGTCGTTTTGGGGGAGGGGTAGCGAAGGGGCCTCCGAGGGGCGATTTGGCCCGTCTGTGCCCAATCGTGCCCAATCACGGCCCTCCACGAGCGCTCGCATGCGCTCCTTGGCGCCCTCGTCGCGGCGCATGGCGTGGGTGTAGACGCGCAGGGTGAAGGCCGGGTCGGTGTGCCCCAGCTGGCCCATCACGTGAGCCGGGTCCTCGCCGAGCATCACGAGCACCGACGCGCACGTTTGGCGGAGCTTGTGCGCCGTGACGCCGGCGGGCAGCGGCGGCTGGCCGCTGTCGGCGAGCAGCTCGTCGGCGCGCTCGACGACGGGGAGGATCACGCGCTGGCGCGCGTTGGTCCGGTCGCGCGGGGCGCCGGTCGCAGTGGTGAAGACCAGATCCTCGGGTCCGGTCGCGCGCGAGCGCAGCTTGTGGCGGTCCAGCTCGTCGCGCAAGATCGCGCGGATCTCGACCTCCCGCACGCCGGCATCGGTCTTGGACTCGCCGACCAGGATGCGCGCCGACGCTAGGTCGACGTCGCGCCAGCGCAGCGCACAGGCCTCGCCGATCCGCAGACCGGCGAAGACGAGCGTGCGCGCGCCGGCCGTCGGTGCGCGCGACGCTGCATGCGTCGAGGTCGGTCGCGGCATCGAGCAGCGCCTGGATCGCCTCGGCGCTGTCGAGGAACACGGCGCGCGGGCGGCGGGCCTTGAGCTGCGATTGCGCGTGTTGACGCGCACGGGGTTGCGCGCGATCAGGTCGCGCTCTTCGGCGACGGCGAGTATCTGCCCGAGCCGGGTGATCGTCTTGTTGATCGACTCGGCCGACAGCTCGCCCTCGCGGACCTTGTGCTCGCGGTAGCGGTCGACCTCGGCGACGGTGATCTGCGACAGCCGGTGGCGGTGGAAGAACGGCAGCAGGTGATTGGACAGCTGCCACGCGTAGTCGGCGATCGTCGTGGGCGCGCAGCTCGCCCTCGCGGGCGGCGAGCCACTCGGACGCGAAGGCGTGGAAGCCGGGATCGGGCGGCGCAGCGGCCGGCGCCTCGACGGGCGGGATCCAGATGCCGCGCTCGACGTCGGCGAGGACGTGGCGCAGCTCGCGCTCGGCGCGCTCGCGGCTCCAGCCGTCGGCCGTCGGCCGTCGAGCCGAGGCTCAGGTACTGGCGCTCGCCGTAGGCGCGGAAGCACAGCGCGAACACGCGCCCATCGCGCGTCTCGCGCTCGATGACCTGGCCGGTGGGCTTGGGCGGCATCTGACGATTAGCGCCGAGGACGGCGCTAATCGTCCCGCACCTTACCTCGGCGGCGTCGTGGCTTCGACGGCCGGATCGGCAGCAGCTCGCAGCCCGGCGCCACAACGGGCGTCGTCGGATTGAGGACCTGCACCACCACCGCGGGATCGAACCGCAGCCGCGGCCGCGGTCCGGCGCCAAGACGCACGACACCGAGCTCGTCGGCGTGAGCGTAGACCCAGCTGCGCGCGACGCCGAAGCGTCTTGCGACCTGGGCCGCGGTGAGCAGCGGCGGAGCTTCGCCGGCGCCGCGAAGCAGGATGGCGACGCGACGAGCCACGACGTCGACCTCGTCGTCGGTCATCGGTCGATCCCGAGGCCGACGTCGTGCGCGTCCCGCGTCAGTGCCCTCCCGCGGTCGAGCCACGCCGCGTGCGCGAGGACCTCGCGAGCCGGCCGTCCCTCGGGCAGCGGCCGAGGCGTGCCGATCAGCCGCTCGACGTCCTCGCGTAACTCGTCGACGCGCCCTGCACCGTTGGCCACTGCGCGTTCGCTCGTCTCGAGCGCCTGTCCGAGGTCGCGGCGCGGGGCACGCCGGTACCACGGCGTCTGCTGGCGCTCATCTCGCAGCGTTTGGATGCGTCGCTCGTCGGCGCGCGCATGCTCGCGGGCGCGATCGAGCTCGCGCAGCACGTGCGCGACATGCGGATCGCGTTCGACGGCTTCGAGGGCGAGCTCCTGCTTGCGGCTGTCCTCGAAGGTACGCACGATCGTGTCAACCAGCTCCTGCTTGTCCTGCAGGCTCTGAGCCGGGCGGTTGAGGAACGGCGCCGGCGCGGTGACATAGAAGTGCGCGCTGTCGCGGTGGCGGCTGAGCGCGGTGTAGCCCCACTCGCGATAGGTCTCGTCGGACCCGAGCACGAACGTGCGATCCACGGTGGCGCCCTGGACGCGGTGCGCGGTCATGGCGTAGCCGTGGTCGAGGTGCTCGCCGGCGTAGCTGGCCGGCAGGCGGACGTCACGGCCGCGGTCGAGGCGAAGACTGATCTCGCTGGCGCTGACGGCTCGAACCTCGCCACGCTCGCCGTTGACGACGTCGAGGTCGCGATCGTTGCGCGCCAACACGACGCGGTCACCGACGGCGAACGACCGTGGGCCGAGCTCGACGTCCTCGCCGCGCAGACGCTCAGCCGCGCGCATCCGCTCGCGGCCCAGCTGATTGAGGTCGGCGACGTCGCGACGGCGCAGCGCGACCATCAGCGCATCGTCGCCGCGCTCGCGCGATGCCCACCAGTCGTCGGCCAGGCGCGCGCGGAGCGCCGGCGTCGTCGGCGCTGTCACCAGCCGGTCGCGCGCGGCGTACTCCCTGGCCCACTTCTCGGGGCGGCCTTCGCGCAGCTCGCTGAGCGCTTCGCGGTCCCACGCCTCGCGCTGTCGACGGACCTCGCGCAGCTCGAGCGCACCCTGGCGCTCGGCGAGCGCGCGGAATGCGCCACCGGCCTCGATCTCGGGCAGCTGCCTGTCGTCGCCGACGAGCACGAGCTTGGCGCCGCGGTCGTCGGCGTGGCGCGCCAGCTCCGCCAGCTCACGCGTGCCAACCATGCCCGCTTCGTCGACGACGACCACGCCGCGATAACCGAGCCGGTGGCCGCGGTCGAGCGCGCGCCTGAGTCGCGCGACCGTGGTCGCGTCGATCGCCGCCTGCTCGCGGAGCTCCGCTGCCGCCCGCGCCGACAGCGCGCACCCGACGACGTCGATGCCCGAACGCGTCCACGCCTCGCGCGCGGCGTCCAGAGCGAAGGTCTTCCCCGCGCCCGCCGGGGCGCGCACAACCTCGATGCCAGCGCCCGACGACGTCAGGGCCGGCACCAGCTCGGCCTGCTCGCCGCTCAGCGACCGGCGCGCGATCGCCTCCTCGATGAGGTCTGCTCGCGCGCGGCCTACGTGCGCGTGGAGCCGATCGCGTGCGCGGTCGAGCAGCTCGCGCTCGAGCCGCAGCTGCTCGGTGGTCGTGTACCGCGGCTCATCGCCCGCTACGGCGATGCGCACGACCTCGCGGCCGGCCAGGACCGGCGTCGACCTCCGCCTCCAGCTCGATCGCAGTGACGCCAGCGCGGTACGTGGCGGCGACCGCCTGGAGGACGTCGCGGCGCGTGAACGTGCTCGCGCTGCGCGTCAGGGCGTGGAGGTCGATGGTCTCGGGACGCGATGCCGCGACCCGTCGCGCGAGCAACTCCTCGCAGTGCTCGCGATCAAGCCCGTGCTCGGCGGCGCGCGCCCTCCACTCCTCACGCAGCCGCTCGATCGGCACGCCGTAGTCCTTCCCCTTGCGCGTCGCGAGCGCTGCCGTCTGCGCCGCCAGCAGGGAGTTCCCTCCCCGCTGCGCGAGCTCCTCGACGATCTCGGCGCGCCGCTGAGAGAAGTGCTCGACGAGCTCGCGCGAGAAGCCCGCCAGGTCTGCCGACCCCTTGCGCACCTCGCCCCACTCCAGTCCGAGCCGCTCGGTGACCTCGTGGCGAAGCCGCGCCTGGTAGAGGTAGCCGGCGGTCTTGGCGTGCCGGTAGATCACCCGAGCATCGAGCGCCGTCCATCGCCCGTCGGGCCCCTGCGTGCGGTTGGCGACCACGACGTGGGTGTGCAGCAGCGGATCGCCGGCGCGCGACGTCCGGTGCCCGAACGCGGCGCCGACGAAGCCGCGGCCCTCGACCTGCAGCACGCCGTCCTTCCCGCGCCGCGCGCGACACGCCTCGCGCTCCAGGTAGCCCACCGCGTCGTCGACGGCGACGTCGTGGCACTCCCGCACGACGCGAGCGATCTCCGCCTCGCCGATGCCGAACAGATGCCGACGCTCTTGGGCCTTGAACGTCAGGTCGAAGCCGGCCACTCTCCCCTCGGTGATCTTCCGCCCGAGCAGCGCGCCGCTCGCAGGGTCCTCGCCAGCCAGCAGATGGCCCACCTCGCCGTCCTCGACCGTCGCCCGCAGGCCCAGCATCGCGGCGCCCGCGCCCACCCAGCGCCCGGGCGCCTCGCCCTCGCCGGCGTAGTAGTCCTCGCGCCCCCGCGCGACAGCTTCCTCGTAGTAGCGGCCCGCATCCGGGCCCGCGGCGAGCTTGCCGAGCGACAGCATCTAACACCTCTGTCGCGCGAACCCCGGGTTGCCCCCGGTCGAGTTACGCGCGAGCCCCGCAGCGAGACGGCGCGGCGAACTGGCCAGAGCAGCGACGCGACGGGCGATCGACATCTCGCCCGCTTCGTCGGACGAGCGGCCGAACACCCCCCGTCCGAGTTGCCGCTGCCCGTAGGTAGCCGGGGCGTCCGGTGCTGATGTCGAGAGCCGCATGCTCTCCTGACGGACACG
>VAWY01000170.1 GCA_005888335.1 Actinomycetota bacterium | reverse complement strand
TCAACTCCGCCGCACGCGCGACCGGCCAGCTCATCGCCAACGACATCGGCTGAGCCACGCGCTGCCCGGCGCGAAACGCGCCGACGTCACCTGCCCGAGCGACCAGTTCGCGACGACCGCGACCGTCGCAGACGTCGCCAGGAAAGTCGCCAGAAAATCAAACGGGGCCGAGCAGGCCGCTTGAATACGGGGTCTCAACCACTTGACCTTCGGTCTCGAGACCCGAAGGTCAAAACCACGAAAACCCCAGCATCCATCGGGGTTCTCAAGCGCGCCCGACAGGATTCGAACCTGTGACCTTCGGTTCCGTAGACCGCGGCGGTAGCGCCAAATTTGGCTCAAGCAAGCCGAATTCATCCCCCCAGGTCGCCAAAAGTCGCCAGAAATTCAGAACTCGGCGCGGTGTAGCCCGTCGGCGGAGCCATTGGCGAGGGCTCGGCCTGCGCACGCAGGTTCGCGATGGACGTCTCGCCACTCATCGCCCGCTCGCGCGCGCAGCGCCTTCCGGCCGACCGACTCATGGACGGCCGGAAGCCGCTCGGCGGCTTCGCGCTAATCGTGCGGCGCCAGCGCGCCGCCGCAGCAGGTGCACGCGGTGCGGTCGCGCACACTGCGCTCATCCCACAGCCGCAGGCAACCGCGGCAGATCATTCGCAGCATGTCGCTGCTCCTTCCATGAGGCAGTGCTCCCGGCCCGCGGCGCGGGCGCTCACGGCGCGCTTACAGCGCCGTGACGTTGACAGCCTTGGGGCCCTTGTCCCCGGCCTCGGAATCGAAGGAGACCTTCGCTCCCTCGGCCAGCGACTTGAAGCCGGCGCCGTTGATCCCCGTGTGGTGGACGAAGAGGTCCTTGCCGCTCTCGTCAGGGGTGATGAAGCCGAAGCCCTTGTCGTCGTTGAACCACTTCACGGTTCCGGTCGCCATGGCGAACCCTCCTACGTCGGTGTGAACTGCGGACGCGAGAGACGCTGGATGCGACGACTGCGGGCGCTGAACACTGCTCGTGCCGAACTCGCTGTCCGGCGTTGATGTCTTTCACTCTATCGGCCTCGCCGGCAGGGACTTGATGCCGGACTGGACCTGCCCGCGCCGCAGCCGGCCGGGATGAGCTACCGGTCGTCGCCGCCGGGAGCGACCGCGTCGTCTGTCGACGCCTGCTTGCGCGCGTCCTTCCTTGCCTGCTTCTCCAGCCGGCGCTCGCGCAGCCGGCGCTCGCGGTTGAGTTTTGCCATCGTGGTCTTTCGCTTGGCGTTGGTGCCCATGAGTCTCCGTTCCTGGCTTGATGATCTCGCCCGGCAGGCGCGTGAAGCTCAGTCCAGCGCCTCAGCGGGCAGCACGTAGCGCCGTGGGGAGTGTGCGTCTGCGACGCGCGAGGCATGGAGGCCGCGGCTGGATTTCGCGGAGCCGGTCGTCTCAGGCTGACCGGCGTGGGCGGCGATCCAGCTCATGACCGCCTCCAGGTCACCGCCCGAGGCGAGGATCGCAGCGCGCTCAATCACCTTGCCGCCCGAGGGATGGGCGCGCGAGAGGCGAATCACCAGCGCCCGGATCGCGTCGTCGTCGGCTCGGCGTGCTCGATCGTGGTCGTCGAGGACCCGCGGGTCCGGGGCTTGCTGTGCACCTGAGCGCTCCGAAGAGATCATGGCCTTCCTCCTGTGGTGTGTGGCTATCGGGTGTTCGGTCGGCTGGCAACGACGAGGGAGCGGCACCTGCACGTCCACCGCGAAGCGCCCGGCGGCGAGGCGCTCCACCACTCCCCGCAGCCGGCGCAGCGTGTGTGGCCAAGCAGCGTGAGCACCGCCTTGCCGAACCGCGTCGCCTCCACCGTCGAGACCGACCTGGGTTGGCCATCGTCCTGGGGTGCGACGAGCTTGCGGAAGACCGGCGACCGGGTGACTTGTTCGCCGATCTCGTCGGCGTCGGTCTTGCGCAGCGCATTGGCGACGCTCGGCCAGCGATCTCCGAGCGACCCATCGCCGCGCCCGCGCACGATGCTCATGCCGCGCGTCCAGCTGAGCCTGTCGGCGATGTGCTCCAGCAGCGCACCGGCGGCGCGGGAGACTCTCTCGGGGTCGCGCGCCTCTATCGCACGCCGGAGCTCGGCGTCGCACAAGTGACGGGGCTCGCGCCACGTCGGCCCGGTGAGCGCGACGAGGTTGCTCGGGCCGGACATCCTTGTGCCCGTGCGGTCACGCAAGCGGCCCTGCTCAGCCATCAGACGACGATGCTCGCTGCTCTGCGCGCCGCAAGCGGGCCGTCGCGCCGTCGAACGTGCGCTGGCGCGAGGCGAGGACACGCTGATCGCCCCGCCCGAGCAGGACCTTCCGGCGGTACAGCGCCAAGCGCGCGGCCGCGTGGTCGGCCTCGGCGCGAAGCTGCTCCAACGCGGGTTCGCGGCCCATCAGCCGAGCCGCGCCTCGGCGTACGCCGCCCGCCGGCCAACGATCAGGTCACCGAGCTGATCGGCGATCCGCTGGTGCGCGCGCGACCCGGCGCGATCAGCCGCGCCGGCGCCGCTCCCCGCGTTATCGAGGCGGTGGCCGCCGGGCTCGCATTTGAGAGGGGGCATCCGGGGCCCCTTTCGCCTCGGTGTCACGACCGAACGGACAGATGACAATTGAATCTAGAAATCCTAGGTCTAGCGTTGTGGCTCGGAACGGTACGCCGACGTGGTCGTTTCTCACCAACCACGCCCAGGTCCTGCTGTGCATCGCCCAGGATCCCGGCATCCGCCTGCGCGAGATCGGCGAGACGATCGGGATCACCGAGCGCGCCGCCCATCGCATCGTCAGCGACCTCACCGCCGCCGGCTACGTCACGCGCGAGCGCCACGGCCGCCGCAACCACGACACGATCGAGTCCGACCTTCCCGTGCCCGATCCGCTCGCCCGGACGCGAAAGATCGGCGAGCTCCTCGACCTTCTGAGCCTGCATTGAGCCGCGGGCCGCCGCGTCTGCTCATGCGGCCCCGGCGCCCCTCGCCGCCTCCGAACCGAAAGTGCTGACCCCGCGGGCGACGCCGTTCGCCTCGGTTCACCGTGCTCACCGTCGAGCGGTGGTCATGCATGAAGAAGGGCCGGCTCAGCGGCCGGCCCTTGAGCGGCGGGGAACTTCAGCTCGTCGTCACTTGACGATCTGGACCTCCGAGAAGGTCGCGCCGACCGCGGTGTCATCGAGCTTGGCCTCGTGGACGGCCGCGCCCGGCGTCATGTCGGTCGTCGAGCAGTCATCGGCGCCGTGCTGGGCATCCTCGTGGGCGGTCTCGCTCTCCGCGGCGTGTTGGTTCTCGACCTCGTTCTCGGTCTCGTCGTTCTGGTGACGGCCGGGATCGTCGGCCTGGGCGGGGTCGGGGGTCGAGGTGCTCGAGTTCCCGCCGATGCCGTTGCGCGCGGCGCTTGCCGTGGCGCCGCGGCGGCGGCGGTGCACGGTGGTCTCGTTCTCGATTTCGGTCTCGTCTTGGGCGTCGCAGGAAGTGTGCGTGCCGTCTGAGACGGTGCCGCTGATCGTCGAGCCGTCGGCGAGTCTGATGGTCAGCACGCCGTCCTTGAACGACAGGACGCTGCCGGCGTTCTCGGCGCCGTCGCGGATCCCGTCGCCGTCGGTGTCGCGCTTCCGTGGGTTGTTGGCGGTGCGTACCTCGGCGCCGTCCTTCAGGCCGTCGCGGTCGCTGTCGGCCTTGTTCGGGTTGGTCCCTCGCCGGAACTCGCCGAGGTTGTTCAGGCCGTCGCGGTCCTGGTCCAGCGTGGCCTCGCTGGCCTTCAGCGAGAGGTGATGCTTTGTCTCCCATTTGTCCGGCAGGCCGTCATGGTTGCGATCGGCTGACGAAGCCCGGGCGCCTGAAGGAACGGCGAGGGCGACAGACACGAACGCGGCGGTGACGATGGTGGTGGCGGTGCGGCGCATCGCGTTTCTCCTCGGGCGGGGCGGGGCCGTTTGCACGTGAGACACACTCCCCACCGGTGAGATCACGCGCGAGGGAAGAGTCGGCGAACTTGTGCAACCGCGATCGGCGATCACCTAGGTAGGTCGTGCGTCTCATGAAGCACGAACGGCCGGCGCCTACGCCGGCCGTTCGGCCATGAGACCCGTGAGCCGGCGGGCCACCCTGAGGCAAGGGCGGTGCGCCGGGAAGTCCCGTCACCGTCCGTCGAGCCCACCGCGCCGCCGGTTAGCGACACCACGCGCGCCGCGCCTACGGACCCGAAGCGTGTGAAGCGGCCGCGCCCCGGGTCGGCCGCTTCACGTCGGCGAGGGTCCTGCGCCGCTCGGTCGGCACCGCGGGCGGGCTACGGCTTGATCTTGGTGTTGGCGTTTCGGACTGTGAACGCCCAGCTCGTCGCCGGTCCGAGGTCGGCGCGGCTCGTGCCGGCGTGGACCTCGAGCAGGTACCGCCCGGGACGCAGGTGCCGCAGCTTGCGCTCGGTCAAGCGGAACTTGTACCGCTTGGCCGTCGGGGTCCTGCGGAACACGGTGGCGACGACGGTGCGCCGGGCCGCGGCGCCGGTGACCCGGAGCACGCGGATCTGGACCACCGTCGCGCCGGCGGGCACGGTCGCGGCGAGGGCGATCGGGGCCGCGGTGTCCGCCGAGACCACAGACCGAGCGCTGAGCGCCGAGACGATCTTCGCGGACGCCGGGGGATTCCCCGGGGGCGACTGGCCGACCTGGCCACCTGGGGGTGCCGCCGGCGCCGGTTCGGCGCGCGGGGTCGGCGGTGCGATCGCCGTGCCGTGCAGCGCGGCGGTCTGCGGGCTGGCGGGGGCGTTGTCCTTGATGGCCAGGCGCGCCGTCTTGGGCCCCGTCGTCTTGGGCGCGAACTTGACCTCGACCGTGCAGCGGGATCCGATGGCCACGGTCGTGCCCGTGCAGTCGTCGACGCCGAGGGCGATGTCGGCGGCGTCGGCGCCGGTGATCGCGGTGCTGGTGATCGACAGGTCGGCGTCGCCGTGGTTCTCGACGGTGATCGTCTGGGCGGCGCTCGTGCTGCCGGTCAGCTGGTCGTCGAACGTCACGCTCGTGGGCGTCACCTTGACCTGGGGGGCGCTGGCCGTCGCCGCGGCCGGCTCGGACCTCTCCGAGGTGTTCCCGGCGGCATCGATCGCCTGCACGCGGTAGGTGTGGCTCGACCCGGCGGGCAGCCCGGTGTCTGAGAACGTCGTGCTCGTTCCGCCGACGACGGCGACGGGGCTTGGATCGCCGTCGCGGAAGACGAGGTAGTGCGTCACGCCGACGTTGTCGGTCGACGCCGTCCAGTCGGCGTCGATCTGTCGCGTCGTGACCCCCGTGGCGCTGAGGCCCGTCGGGGTCGAGGGCGCGGCTGCGTCGCCGTCGGGGCCCTTCAGCCGAGGTGTCGGGCCGATCGGCGTCGACGGCGGCTCGACGGCGAGGTGCCCGAAGAGGGAATGGTCGCCGTCGAAATCGGCCAGGTCCGGCAGCACGAAGGACAGGATCCGGTTACGGACGTTGGCCAGCGGGCTCGCCGTGTAGTTGGGGTCGCTGTAGGGGCCGGACGGAAGGCTGGGCGCCTGGGTGCGGGGGTCGCGCCCGGAGAACGGGAAGGGATCCAGCGGCTGGGGCGTGTTCTCGCAGGGCCCGTCGCACCCGTTGGGGCTCACGCGGCGGTCGAGGTTCCAGGGCAGTCCGTCGAAGATCGTCGGTGTCCCGAGGGCGTCGATGTTGACCTCGGCGAAGGTCGGGACCTCGATCCCCCCGAGGCCGACGCCCATGGGGA
Organism: Actinomycetota bacterium; assembly: GCA_005888335.1. Next base: position 8,793 of record VAWY01000170.1, on the reverse strand, counting down.
ACAGGTACTGACCGTTGGGCGCGTCCTCGCCGTTGACGTCGATGGTCTTCAGCACCGGTCCGCCCGGGCGTGCCAGATCGGCGATCTTGCGCCCGGTGCGCGCCTGGACCTCGCGGGGCGTCGGCGTGAGGATCGCGAACTGCTCGGTCGTGGTCCCCCCGTTGGGGCAGATGTTCTTGGCGCTGAAGCGGGGGTCGGCCCGCAGATGCGCGCACGGGTTGAGCTCCGGCTTGCGGTTCGCGGTGAAGTCGACGTCGTGGCGGACCCGGAACGTGTGCGGCCCCAGCACGTTCGTGCAGCTTCCCGCCTTGATGGCGTCGCAGCCCCGGACCGTGGCGAGCGGGAACTCGTGGGCGTCGTTGGTGGCGGGATCGCGGTGCAGGCTCCAGATGACCACGTCCGACGTGGCTTCCGTGGTCGCGCCGATGAACAGGTCGCGCGCGCGGTTGAGGTCGAACCCGGCGGCGTCCATCGACATCTCGTTGAGCACCATGTAGTCGGGCTGATCGGCCGCGCCGGACGTCGACAGCGCGCGGCCGATCATCGTGCTCCAGGCCGACAGGAAGTGCACGCCGCCGACGGTCTCGAAGTTGCCCTGGACCGTGACGTCATCGTTGAGTTGCAGCGGCGCGAAACGGCGCGAGTCGCGGGCCACCAGCGTGGCGCGGTTGGCGTCCGGACACAGCGGGTCGCCGGTCCCGTCGGCCGCCGCCTGCGCGGTGAGCGTCTCGGTTGTGTCGCCGTTGCCGTTGACGTCCAGCGTGTCGGTGAACGTGCGCGGCTGCGTGCTGGGGATGCACAGCGGGTAGCCGGTCGAGAAGGTCTGGGTGTAGTTGTCGGGGTCGCCGGTGAAGCGGGAGTCGGGGCTGCAGTTCTCAGATCCCGCCGCGCATCCCAGGCCCATCTGGCTGCTGTAGCGCGTCGTCGGGTCGTTGAGCCGCACCATCACCCCGGTGTCGGGGTCGCCGGGGGTCCCGTTGATGCGGAAGTAGCCGTCGGCGTGATCGATGAAGCTCACCGTGCCGCTGATCAGCTCGGTGCCCTTCTGGAGGAACACGTCACCGGCGATGACGTTGCCGCCCGGCGTGCGGTTGGCCTCGATCGTCGCGATCGCGCCCGTGCCGCTCGAGTTGCAGACGTCGGTCTTGGCCAGCCCGGTCTCGCCTCGCACCACGCAACCAGCGGGCGCGCCGGCCAGGAGCTGCTGCATGGTGAGGCGGTTGGCGGGAAGATCGGCGAGCAGGTTGCGCGGGATGGTCACGTTCTGTCCCGCGACGACCATCGTCGCCTCCGACCAGACGTCGTGGGGATCCTTGACGGTCAGGCGCTCGATCTCGCCCACAACCCGGGCCGCGGCCGGGTGCACCGCGACGGCAGCGTGCGCCGGCTGTGACTGGCCCGCGGTCACCAGCACCGACAGCGCGATCACCCCCGCGCAGCTCGTTTTGAAAACGCCGCTCATGCCCACGCGCTCACCCATCTCTCATCGGTTGACGTAACGGATGACGCGGCGACGCGTCTTGTTCACACACCCACCCAACCTCCCAGACGCCGTCCACCGCGAGAGCCCGTGCAACGCGCACAGTTTCTGCGGCCGCTCGGCGCGCCGCGACACCGGCTACTCACGGAGTTCGTGCACCGTTTGGTGCGCGGCATCGGGCGCCGATCGCGGAGTTCTCGTACGCGTTCACTCCGCCGATGCGCGCTGCGTCAGCGGTCGGGCTTGTCACGACGTACTGCGAGTGCTTCGCCGCAAGTTGTCGGGCTCGCCGGACGCCATCGTTCCGCACTTGCGCCTGGCGCTAAACAGCTCGACGAGGCCGTCTTCGTTACGTCAGGTCTCGCCGAGGCCGATGCCCAGCGGCGAGACGAATGCCAGACGTGCGTAGGGCGCTGCGCCCATCTCTGCCGGGCGAATGCACCGCATCAAGCTGGCTGTGCGCTTTCGCGAGAGCGGGTCGACTTCGAGGATCAGTAGCACTGACACAGGTCTCGACAAGGAGAAGGCTGTGCTGCGCAACCCGGCGGCTCGCACCATCCTGACCAGGCGACCAGGCCTGCTGCGGGCGGCGGTGGTCGCCATCGCCGTGCTGGCCTCACCCGCGCAAGCGGCACGGCCGACTCGCCGAGCACCCGGCTGACTCCAGCGATCCCCCCAATGTTCCCCCAGACCACACGATCGACCCCGAGCGCCGTCCACTTCGTCCGCGGCGACCGCATCTCACACATCGCGGTCATCGGACATCTCGGCGCAACGGCCGGCCATCAGGTCAGCGCCTGCGTCGCGGCGCTCGTCGGACAAGGCACGCAGTGGCTCGTGGTCGACCTCCACCGGACCAGTCACATGGACAGGGCCGGGCTGCGCGCGCTGGTAGCGAGCGCCACATACGCCGGCTCGCAGGGTGTCCAGCTGGACATAGTCGGTGCCCAAGGCCAGCCGCGCATTCTCATCGAGTGCTCGGCACAAGCGCCGGACGCAAGGTGCACACCGGCCGCCCGCTCGTCGATACGGCGTCGACCTCGTCGCTAGCCGCCGCAGCGCTACCCCCGCGAGCTCGCGCGGATCGCGTTGCGGTGGTCGTCGAGCGGACGCAGGGCGCGGGCGTACGGGGGCTCGGCGACGGGAGTCGCCGGCGCATGTCGCCCTGTGGCTCGCCGACGAGTACCGCGGTGGCCCACGCCAAGTGCGCGGCCGCGAGCGGCTGGCCGACGCGGTCGGCCGCTGGCAGACCTCGCGGAGGGTCCCGAGCACATCCGGCTGAAGCTGCCCAGGGGCGAGCAGACGCTCGGTCCGGTGCAGCGCGCGCGGCACGCGAAGTCGGCGCTGACGGTGGGCGACGGCTCCGCGATCCGAACCTCGAGATCGCCGCGTTGGGGCGGCTCGGTCTGGCCGAGGTGCGGCTGGGCAGGCCGCACTGCATCCGCGCTGCGTGCACCCACGCGCACGGCTCGTGCGCCAAGGCCGCTTCGAGGAAGCCGAGCAGTCCTTCCGGGCGCCGACAGCGACGGCTGGACGGTCCGCGCCCGGGCCCGGTGGAGTGCTGCCCGGGTGCCTTCACGTCTGATGAGGCCGACCTCCGCGAAGACTGTCTGCGAGCCGGAGCCGAACGTGGCCTTGCGCACCTTGGCGTCGTTCATCAGGTCGGCCATGCCGCACGTCTCGGTGCCGGAGTTCTCGGCGGCGCTGTGGCGCGCGCGGTTGCCTCGGCACGACGCAGACTGGTGGCGCTTTGGTGCCCTTGGCGTGAGCCAGAGCTCCCGCCACAGCAACGGATCAGCGCTGGGGAGGAAGATCCCCTACGGACGCCGAGAGCCCGCGACCGCCACGACAGCCGCGGGCTCTCCGATCCGTGGCCGCCGAAGACGGCCACGGGGTCTCGCACATCGCCAGTTGCGCTTCACGGGTGCCTACCGGATGCGCACCGTCCGCGAGGTGGTCGCGCCGTACTGGCCCGGCCGCTGGCCCGGCGTCACCTGCACGGAGTAGGTGCCGCGGGTCAGCCTGTGCCGGCCCTTCGCGCTGCGCGGCAGCACGATCGTGAGCACGCCGTCGCCGGTGACCGAGCGGATCGTCCGCGTGATCACGTGGCCGTTGCGCAGCAGGCGGACCTTGACGACCCGGGCGCCCTGGGGCGCGAAGACGACGAGGCGCAGGCCGCCGCGGCGGGCCGAGCGCAGGCTCATGTGGCTGGTGACCGTCAGCGCGTCGAGCTTGAGCTGCGGCGTCGTGACGGTGGGTGTGATGACCGGAGCGAGCGCCGGAGCCGGGGCCGGAGCGGGCGCGGGGGCCGGGGCCGGCGCCGGTGCGGGGGCCGGCGCGATGCCCTTGCCGGTCAGCGCGACGACGTGCGTGGCCGCGACCGTGTTGTCGGCGAACGTCAGCGCGGCGCTGCGCGTTCCCGTCGCGCCGGGGGTCAGCGTGACGTCGACGGTGCACGTGCCGCCCGCCGGTAGCGTCTTGCCGGCGCACGTGTTGGCCGCGACCGCGTAGTCGCCCGCGTTGGCGCCGGTCACGGTCACGCCGCTGATGGTCAGGTTCGACCCGGCGCCGGGGATGCCGCTGCTGGTCACGGTGACCGTCTTGGTCGCGCTCTTGGTGTTCGTCAGCTGGTCGGCGAAGGCGACGTCGCCACTACTGGCGAACGCGGGGACCGCGCCGGCGAACAGCTTGCCCATCAGCGCGAACGTGTTGGACTGCGCCCCGCCGGCCGGCAGGCCGGGGCCCTCGACGCGGAAGAAGTTGGTGCCCAGCGGGCTGCCGATGACCGGCACCTCGGTCACCGCGTCGCCGATGAAGCCCGCGGGAGGCGCCGCGCCGCCCGGCGCCGCGGTCAGGAACGGCCCGTAGCGGCCGGCCATGGCGTCGGCGAAGTTGCACACCCCGACGGCGGTGACCAGGCAGCCGATGTCAGTCGTCGTCCGGCCGCGCGCGCCGGCGCCGGCGACGGTGACGGTGTCGGTCCCATAGGGGTGGGTGATGTTGTACGTGCCGGCGGGGAAGCCGTCGAGCTGGACGCGCACGCGGTTAAACGCGGCCGGGTTGCCCGAGGCGTTCGGCGCCAGCGTCATGTCGAGGATCAGCAACGCCGTGCCGCCGTTCGGAGCGGTGAACGTCGACGTGGCCATGTTGTAAAAGTCCTCGCCCGGCACGGCCGGGCCGCAGTTCGCCGTGCCGGGGTGGCACAGCGCGAGCTGGAGCCCGTTGGCGTCCGTGTAGAACGCCGGCGCTTTCGTCGCCGGGTCAGTCGGGCCCACGGCGCTGAGCGCGGCATGCGCGGGTGCGGCTGGCACGGCGAGCGCGAGGACGGCAACGGCCGGCGCGACTCGCAAGAAGGGCAAAGGCATTCGACGACTCCTCTAGTCGGTCTGAGGAATCCAATGCTGTCCGAGCCGGAGGCTGTCCGACAGCGAACACCGCGCACCTTGCGAACCAGAACCGGCTGCGTTCAGAACCAGAACCGGCTGCGTTCATATGCGTAGTTCTCGCAGCCGAATGTCTACCGGACGGCTGTGAAGGCGCTTTGAAGAGCGTCTGTTTTCGCTGTGAAGAGCGCGCGTCGGTGGTCGGCGGCCACGAGGCGTCGCCGGTGATCGCGCGGCGCAAGACCTTCAGGTTCGGGCGGTCGTACTCGCCTGCGCGGTCGGCTCGTCGACGGATCGAGTCGCGGCCTGCTGTTCGCGGCCGGCGTGGAAGACGCCCGTCAGCCGATGACCTGGAACGCGGAGCTTGCGGTTGTGCCGGCTGGTGCACGAGCTGGCGCACGCGCTGGTGGCGCGTCGATCGCCGGGACGGCGATCCGGTGCTCGCCAATGCCGAGGAGGAGCTCGTCGTCGAGTGCGCCTACACGGTCTGCTGCTCGCTGGGGCTCGACACGTCGGGCTCCTCGATCCCGTATCTCGACTCGTGGTCTGAGTGGCGACACTGGCGACGATCGAGCGGGTGGCGCACCTGATCGACCGCCTGGCGCGCCGGATCGAGGACGCCTTGGACCGCGGGCTGGGGGAGGCGAGCGAGACGGCGCTGGCCCCGTAGGCACAGCGGCGGCTCGCGGGAGCGCGGCGCCGCTGGGCGGTGGCGTCGCCCCGGCTCCGGGTGCTTGGTCTCGAGCACGCCCGCAGGCTGCCCGGCCCGGGGCGCAGCTTCCTCGTCGAGCGCGGACTCACCTCGCAAGCGGAGCTCGAGGCGCTCGTCGCCGACTACGTCGCTCAGAGCGAGCGCCGCGACGAGCCGGCCGTGCTCGTACGCCTCGACACGACCCGGCGATCCACGCCGCACGCGAGGCCGGCGATGCGTAGCCGCTGCGAGCGGGTCGAGGCCTACATCGCCGACCACGCCGGGCGGCTCGAGCGCGCCGTCGTCTGGCGCGTCAACCCGCCGCTGACCCTCGTTCAGGACGTGTGCTCGTACGCGTGGCTCCAGCTCTGGCGGCGCGCTGACGTGCGCCTCGACCACGAAGGGTTCGCGTGGCTGTGCCGACCGGCAGAGGGCTCCTCGAGGGTTTCCTGCTCAGCCTGCCAGTCGGCGGTCATCGTGCGCGGGCCGAGCGGGTCGGCAACGTCCGCCGAGCGTCCACGAACGTCCACGGGCGCACCGTTGTGCGAGTCGGCGAGGGCGTCGAGCAAGCGGATGGCGTGCTCGCGTCCGTCGCGGGCGAGGTGGCCGTAGTGGCGGTCGATCATCGTGAGGTCTGGCGCCTATGTTTGGCGCGCTGGCGGCGCGGCGGGTCCACGGCTTGGACGTCGGCGGCGACGCCGAGGGGTGCGTCGCCGACGACGCGCTCGGCCACTTCTACATCTCCGAGGAGGAGCACGCGATCTGGAAGTACGGCGCGGAGCCGGGCGCCGGCACGAAGCGAACGCTCGTCGACGCCGCCGGCGCCCGCGGCGACGTGACTGCTGACCTCGAGGGCCCGGCGATCGCCGAGGGGCCGCGAGGTACCGGCTGGCTCGTGGCCGCCGTCCAGGGAAGCGACAGCTACGCGGTTCTAGCGGCGCGAGGGCGACAACCGATTCGTCCGCACGCTCACGGTGGCAGCGGCGCGCGGGATCGAAGGTGGCCAGCACACCGACGGGCTCGACGTGACGACCACCCCATTGGGCCCTCGGTTCCCGGAGGGCATCCTCGTCGTAGAGGACGACCACAACGACGGCCACCGCCAGAACTTCAAGCTCGTGCCGTAGCGCAGACCGGGCTGAAGCGCGGTCAGCGCGGCGCCGCCGTGCGGCGCGCGGAACGGCCGGCGGGACGGCGCGCCCGGGGCCGAGCGACGGGTCAGCCAGGCCGCCGGGGTTCGACGTGCGCGCGGCGCACGACGCAGCGACGGACTTCGGGACGGGTCGCGATCGCCGCGGCGATGTCGTCGAGGTCTTCCGGGTGACCGACGCGCACGTCCACGGCGACGCGCCTGAGGCCGCCTTCGTCGTCGTCGATGACGAGGTCCTCGAGCTGGGCCCCGCTCTCGCGCACCGCCTCCAGCGCGGGCCCGAGCGTGCCGTACCCACGCCCATACTCGAGCTCAACCGTGTGGATCGGCGTCTTGAGGGCGGCCACGCGTCCGCTAACCGCGCCGCGCAGCCCAACCAGGACGAGCAGCGTCGCGAGCGTTCCGAACGCGCTGACCCACCACAGTCCCGCACCGGCGGCGGTGCCGAGCGCCGCGCTCGTCCACAGCGCCGCCGCGGTGGTGATGCCTCGCACCGAGCCGCGGTCGCGGATGATGGCCCCGGCGCCGATGAAGCCGATCCCCGAGGCCACCTGCGCCGCCACGCGCATTGGATCGACGTTCGGCCCGCGATCGATGTCGGAGAACCCGTACGCACCGGCGATCGTGAACACCGCCGCCCCGCCGGCGACGAGCGCGTGCGTACGCAAGCCCGCCAGCTTGTTGCGGGTCTCGCGCTCCAGCCCGATCACCGCGCCGAAGATCACGGCGCCCAGGAGCCGCAGGGCGACGTCCTCGGGCCCGACCAAGGGACGTCACCGTCGCGCACGAGCGCGATTGTGCTCCTCCCGCACGTCGATGCCCAGCGCTGCTGGTGGGCCGAGGGCTGCGACGCCAGGCCGATCCGAGCGCTGGCGCGTGGCGCGACGAGCGACGCCGGCGGCGGAGCGCTCGTTCGCTCACACGCCGGCTCGCCGCTGGGCCGCAGTGGCCAGCTCTGGCGAGAAGGCAGGCCGAGACGGGCGCTTTCGCCGCTCAGGCCATGGCGCGCTCGACCGCCCACCGCGCCAGCTCGGAGCGGCGGCGAAGGCCTGTCTTCAGGCGGATACGCGTGAGGTTGTTCTGGACGGTGCGCGTCAAGACGTAGAGCTGCGCTCCGATCTCGCGGTCGGTGTAGCCGTGCGCCATGAGCCGCAGGATGTCCTGCTCGCGCGACATGAGAAGCGGTCGACCACTGACGCGCACGCCGCGCGAGACGTGCGAGTACTCGCGCAGCAGGTGGCCGGCGAGCGAGGGAGTGATGACCGAGCCACCGCTGTGGACCGTCATCACCGCCTGGCGCAGCTCGCGTCCGCTGACGCGCTTGGTCAGGTAGGTAGCCCACCGCGCCGGTGGCGACCGCGTCGAGCGGTGCCTCGGCCTTCTCGCTGGCGGTGACGACGAGGATCCGTGTCCTGCCGGCGAGCACGGCGCCCGTTCGACGTCGCGTCATCGAGAACCTCCTCTCCCGCGGGGATCAAGCGCTGCGCGCGGGAGCGTGCCGATCGCGCGAAAGTCAACGTCTCGCGGACGGCCGCGGTAAAGCCACGACGACGTGCCATGCGCCGAGGGCGGGGAAGGCCTGGCCTGATCGAGCGTCGCCGCCATCCGATGGTGTGACCCTCGCGAGGAACTGTTTGGGGGTTCGTCGGCGGGTAGCCCACTCCGTAGGCGTCCGGACGAAGGGCGGCCACCCGAACTCTCGTGCGCGTCTTGCGGGAAATCGCAGTCGTCTGCGCGAGACCCTTGCAGAGTTTGGTCATACCGTCTTCGCGGCCGTAACGGAGACCGCCGCGACGACTCGAATGGTCAATGACCAAGGTTCTGCTGGCGGATGACTTCCCGCTCGTTCGCGAGGCACTGACCGCCGCGCTCGAGCGACATCCCGACATCGAGGTGGTGGCCATGGCCGCCGATGGCATCGAAGCCCTCGAGTCCGCCCACGAGCACCAGCCCGACGTCGTGGTTCTCGATCTCCAGATGCCACGCATGAGCGGCCTGGTGGCCCTCAAGCGACTGGCCTCCGAGCTGCCGAAGGCGCGTGTCCTGCTGCTGACCGCGTGCGAAGAGCCCGACACGGTGGTTGACGCCA
>VAWY01000169.1 GCA_005888335.1 Actinomycetota bacterium | reverse complement strand
CGAGGCCGAGGGCCGCGACCGGACGACCGGCTCGCTCAGCGCAAGTGAGCTCAACGTCCTGCGCCTGATCGCCGACGGGTGCACCGACGAGCAGATCAGCCGGACGCTCTACATGTCCCCGCGCACGGTTCAGAGCCGCCTCGCACAGATCCGTGCAAAGACCGGCGTCCGCCGGCGCACGCAGCTGGCGCGCTGGGCCATCGAGCATCTCGTCACCTGAGAGCGTGGCCGCTCGAGTACGCCGGCCGGCGCGACCGGCGGCTGGGCAGGGACATCGGGCTTTCCAGGGTCCCCCGACAGCGACGCTCGGGGCCCCGATGCGCGTTCTCCAGTGCCCAAACCACTGCCCAAACGCCGCCCAATCCGGCCCTCAACGCCCTAATCCACGGGCAGGCGTCGCGCGCCGAAATCGCACGCGTTTACAGGGATTTCCGGTCGCCCTCGGGCGTTTCGCGCCGATCGCCGCCGTCGTCCGGGCATGATTCGGGTCGGTAGGTCCCCGGTTCAAATCCGGGCGCCCCGATTGCTCAGAAAGCCAGAAAGCCCCAGGGTTGCGGGCTTTCGTCGTTCTCGGGGACCGCGGCGCGAGGGTCCGCAGACCGGTCCGGGGCGGTGCCAGTGCCCATTGCTGCCCATTCGCGGCCTTCGACCAAGGCGCGCAGCCGGTCGCGTTCGCCTTGGTCGCGGCGCATCGTGTGCGCGTAGACGCGCAGCGTGAGCGCGGATCGGTGTGCCCGATCTGCGCCATGACCGAGGCGGGGTCGCTGCCGAGCGCGACGAGGACCGACGCGAACGTGTGCCTTAGTGGTCTGGCTCGCAAGTTCGCGCACGTATTCGTGGGCGGACACGCCTTCCTCAGCGACAGCGAGCGCAAGTTCGGCGTCGGTCTGGACGACTACTTGTCGTCCGCAGCAGGCGCGCCGCGGACCGGCACTCGGGCGCGCGCACCTGGGCGAAAGCGAGCGGCGGGAGCGCTATGCGATCTCCTCGCCGGTTCCCTGGATGCCGGCCGAACGAGCTCCCTGCTTCTGGCGAGTTGGGAGCGTCCGCTACGCGGTCACACGGACTTTCGCTCCGCCCGAGCAATGCGTTGGACCGCGCGATCCGTGACAGCGGTCTATGTAGCGCGTACAATCGGCCGCTATGACGCCACAGTCCGAACCGCTGAAGACTGAGGTGGGCGTCCGCGAGCTGCACGACCGCCTCAGCCGCTACGTCCAGCACGTCCAGGACGGCGCCGAGGTCGTCGTGACGATG
>VAWY01000258.1 GCA_005888335.1 Actinomycetota bacterium | reverse complement strand
CGTCCCGCACATGCGCGAGTTCTGGTCGACGGTGGCCGGGATCTCACCCTCCAGGAACGGCTTCAGCTCCTCCTCGGTGTAAAGGAAGCCGAGGTCGCGGTTGAAGTCGCTGCCACCGCTCGAGACCCAGTCGATGCCCCAGCCCATCCGCTCCCTGTAGGCGATCAGCTTCGCGAGCGGCGCGCGGGAAGCGAGCAGCAGGGTGGTGTCCCTCGCCTTCAGGTGGGGCACCTGGGGGGCGAGCGTGTCCGCGATCGAGGAGCAGACCGGGCAGCCTGCCTCCCATGTCGGCCCGAACATGAAGTGGTAGACGAGCAGCTGGGAGCGGCCGTCGAAGAGATCGGCGAGCGTCTTCGTGCCTCCCTCCGTCTCGAAGCGGTAGTCCTGCTCGACCGGGACCCAGGGCAGCTCGCGCCTCTTCCTGGCCAGCTCGTCGCCCCGGCGGGTGAGCTCCTTCTCCTCCTTCAGTAGCTCGTCGCGCTCCGCCTGCCACTGCTCCTGCGTGCCGATCCTGTGCTCCGTCATCGACGCCACCTCCTGTCTGAGTCCGCCGGGCCAGGCTATACAGTTAGCACAATGGCTAACGATGCCTTCAAGGCGCTCGCGCACCCGCTCCGGCGCGACATCGTGGAACGGCTCAGCGGCGGGGTCGCGACCGTCGGAGAGGTGACCGGGGACTTCGGCGTCTCCAAGCCCACCATCTCACGGCACCTGAAGCTGCTCGAGGAGGCAGGTGTCGTGAGCCGTGTGATCGACGGCAGGACGCACCGCCTCGCCCTGCGGCCGGAGGCGCTTTCCGAGGCCTCGGATTGGATCGAAAGCCAGCGGGAGCGCTGGGAGCGCCTCTTCGATCTCGTCGGCGAGTACCTAGAGGAACGGGAGGAGCGACGGTGACCGAGAAGTCCGGCCACGTGGTTCGTATCGAGCGGACGTTCGCGGCTCCGGCCGAGGACGTCTTCGACGCCTGGACCAGCCCTGAGGTGATGCGGCGCTGGTTGCACCCCGCGCCCGACTGGGAGACGCCGGAGGCCGAGGTCGATCTCCGTGTGGGAGGGAGGGTCCGGGTGGTGATGCGGAGGCCCGACGGCTCGGAAGTCGAAGCGCGGGGCGAGTACACGCTGATCGACCGGCCGCGCCGGCTGGTGATGACCTGGACCTTCGACGACGACCGCTCCAACGAGCAGCTGATCGAGCTCACCCTCTCGGAGTCGGAGGGTTCGACCACGGTGCTGTTGGTCAACAGCGGCATCTCGACCGACGAGCGCCGCGACGCCCAGGACTGGGGATGGCGCGGGTGCCTCGCCGAGCTCGAGGCAGGTATTGGCCGGGTGAGGGCGAGCCCGCCGCGCCGGTCTTAGCCGAACGGCAGGAACGCGCCCTCGTGCTCGAGGAGGAACCGCTTCAGGTCGATCCCGCCACCGAAGCCGGTGAGCGAGCCGTTCGCGCCGATGACACGGTGGCAGGGCAGGACGATTGGCAGCGGGTTGCGGCCGTTCGCGGCGCCGACCGCTCGCGCCGCGTCGCTTCCAAGGCCGAGCCGGCGCGCCTGCTCGCCGTAGCTCACCGTTTGCCCGTACGGAATGGTCGCAAGTGCGAGCCAGCAGCGGCGTTGGAACTCCGTTCCCTGCAGCTCGAGCGGCAGGTCGAACGTCACGAGGTCGCCGGCGAAGTAGGCGTCGATCTGGCGTGCGGCCTCGGCGAGGACGGGCGATCTCCCGTCCGGGCGGATCCTGCGCCCGTGGAACGACACCGCTCGCAGGCCGGTGTCGGACGCAATCAGGCCGAGCGGCCCGATGGGACTGTCGACGACGGTGCCCAGCATCACGCAAATCTAGAACGCGTGGTCGAGGCGTTGTGTGAGGTGACTCTCAGCCGAACTCGGCACCGCCGCGCCGCAAGAGTGCGAGGTCGGGCGGCTCGTTCGGCGGCAGCCCGTCGTTCTCGGCCGACCGGCCGGCGGCCGCGAAGTATTCCTCGATCCCACCGGAACGCAGATCGAGAGAAGCCGCGCCGGCCGCTCCCCCTCGACGACGAACGCGTGCGGCACGCCACGAGGAAGGAAGGTCACCGATCCGGGCCTAGCGGCGGCGGGCGTCGAGGTGGCGCAGCGCGTCCTCGTCCACTTCGATGCCGAGGCCTGGCCCCGTGGAAACAGCAACGTGCGCGTCGACGACGGCGATCTGCTCGGCCGTGATCTGCTCGCGGTACTTCAGGGGGCTCATCAGGTAGGACGGATAGGCGAGGTGCGGGAGCGCCGCTGCGAGGTGCAGGCCCATGGCGCTGGCGATGCCCATCTCGATCACGCTGCCGACCATCACGCCAACGCCGCCCGCCGCGGCAACCTGAGCCGCCTGCAGAGCAGCGGTCGGGCCGCCGAGCTTGGACAGGCCGACGTTGACGACGGTGGCGGTGCGTTGGCGGACGACGCTCACGGCGTCGGCGACGCTGCGCACCGACTCGTCGGCTGCGACGTCGATTGCGAGCCGCGCGACGAGGTCGCGCTGGAACGGCTCGGCGCCGGGCGGGAGAGGCTGCTCGAGCAGCTCGAGGCCGATCGCGCGGATGCGGTCGAGCGCACGGATCGCGTCGCTCGGCCCCCACATGCCGTTGATGTCGACCATGAGGCGCGCGTCCGGGCCGACGGCGTCGCGGACGGCCTGGAGGCGATCGAGGTCGCGATCGACCTCATCCCGCCCGGCGTAGAGCTTCAGCCAGCGATACGTCTCGCGCTGCTCGAGCGCGCTCTCGACGACGCGCGCGGGATCCTCGTCCCAGGTGACCGAGCCGTGCACCTCGACGCGGTCGCGGAAGGCGCCGCCGAGGAGGGTCGCGACGGGCACGCCGGCGTGCCTGCCGAGCAGGTCGAGCAGGGCGGTGTCGACAGCCGCGATCGTGAAGGGCGCGAAGCGCAACACGCGCGCAAGGTCGGCCAGCCGAGGGAGACGCTGCGACGCGTCGCGACCCACGAGCGTCGGCGCGACCCGCGTCTCCACGAGCTCGACGACCGACGCCTGCGTCTCCGAAGTGAAGGCCTGGACGGGACAGGCCTCGCCGTAGCCGACGACGCCGTCGTCCGTCGCTATCCGGACGATCACGTTCGGCGACGTCGACCGGTCGATCGTCCCGAAGCGGAATACCTGCTTGAACGAGGCGGCGAGCGGAATCGCCTCGACACTCGCGATCTTCATTGGTAATACCATATACGGCGTGAGCGAGCTTCCCCGCACCGCTGACGTCGTGGTCGTCGGCGCCGGCATCTGCGGCGTCACGGCCGCGGAGGCGCTCGCGCGGCGGGGCGCGCGCGTAGTCGTCGTCGAGAAGGAGCCGGGGCCGGGTCTGGAGCAATCCGGACGCGCACAGGGCGCGATCCGGGTGCAGGGTCGCGAGGCCGCGGAGCTACCGCTGGCGATGGAGTCGCTCGAGATCTGGCGCAGCGTGGCTGAGCACGGCGACGAGTTCGAGCTGCGCTTCGGCGGCAATCTCTACCTCTGCACGACCGAGGACGAGGTCCGCCAGGCCGCCGAGCTGCGAGACACCGCCCATGCCAACGGCCTCACAGACGTGCGGCTCCTGACCCCGGACGAGGCTCGCGAGATCGTGCCCGCCGCGACCGGCGAGTTCACGGCTGCGATGTGGAGCCCTGGCGACGCGCAGTGCCTGCCGCGTGGCGCGACGGAGTTCTTCGCGAAGCGCGCCGCCGCGGCCGGCGCGAGCTTCTCCTACTCGACGCTCGCCACGCGGATAGTCGAGTCCGGCGGGGCCGTCAGCGGTGTCGCAACGACGCGCGGAATCGTCGACGCGCCCGCCGTCATCGTGACGGGTGGCATCTGGACAGCGCACCTCGCCGCGACCGCCGGCGTGCGCATCCCGGTCATGCCCGTCGCGTTGTCGCAGTGCGAGACCGAGCCGATCGAGCCGCTGATGGGGCCGACGCTGCGCTGCTTCGAGTTCGGCGCCCGCCAGCGGCCGAACGGACAGCTCAGCATGAGTGCCGGGATGAACGCGATCGTCGACCACTACCTGTCGCTCGCAAGCCTTCGCCACATCCGCATCTGGACGCGCCGCTATCTCGCCAACCACAAGTCGATCCGCCTTCGCCTCGACTGGCGTGGTCGCGCGCGAGAGCGCGACGCCAACCGAAAGCTCATGGATGCATCGCTCGAGGCTGCGGGGCGGATGATCCCGCGGCTGCGCGACGCGCGCATCGCCCGCTACTGGACCGGGGTCATCGACATGTCGCCCGACGGGCTCCCGATCCTCGACGGCAGCACCGGCGTCGACGGTCTCGTCGTCGTCACGGGCCTGAGCGGTCACGGGCTGGCGCTCGGACCGGCCATCGGCCGGATCGCCGCCGAGCTCGCCACCGATGGACGCACCGATCGCCCCATCGACGCGTTCTCGCTCCGCCGCTTCGACGGCCACACGCCGATCCCGAAGAAGATGCTCTAGGTCCCGATGGAGGAGCGCAGCAGCTCCTCGTAGTCGGCCCGAGTCGCCGGACGCGCGTTCGTCTCGGTAGCCGGGTCCTGCTCGGCGTGCCCGGCGACGCGAGAGAGCACGTCCGGCGGCACGCCCATCGCGGCGAGGCCCGGCGGCAGCGCGAGCCGGGCGTTGAGATCGACGACCCATGCCGCGAGATCGGCTGAGTCGACGACTCGGCGTAGTCGGTCGTACTTCTCGGGCGCCGCAGGCTCGTTGAACCGCAGGACCGCCGGCAGCAGCACGGCGTTCAGCGTGCCGTGGTGCAGGGGAAGGTTCTCCAGCGCGCCGAGGGGATGGGCCATCGCGTGCACGGCGCCGAGCCCCTTCTGGAAGGTGAGCGCCCCCTCCGTCGACGCCATCATCATGTTCCAGCGCGCTTCGCGGCTGCGACCGTTCGAGGTCGCCTCCTCGATCCAGCGCGCGGCGCGCTCGAAGCCGTCGAGCGCGATCGCGTCGGCGGGCGGGTTCACGCAGCGCGTCCATCCCGGTCGCCGCGGTGAGATACGGCGGCAGCTCGAGCGTGAGCCGGGGGTCGCAGAGGGCGCGCGCGGGGAACAGGTGCGGACTGATGAAGTCCAACTTGCGCGCCTGGACGTTGATCATCGCGGCGCGGCCTACTTCGCTGCCCGTGCCGGCGGTCGTCGGGATCGCGATGGTTCGGGCAACGCGGGACGTGATCCGTTCGACACCGCCGTTGACCGCCGCGTAGTCGACGAGCGGTCCCGGGTGCGTCGCCACCAGGGCGACGCCCTTCGCGAGATCGATGGAGGATCCGCCGCCGATCGCGACGATCCCGTCGCACTCGGCAGCGCGGAACGTCTCCGTCGCCTCCAGCACGGCCGCCTCGGTCGGATTCGGCGGGGTGCGATCGAACCACGTTGCGCGACCGGGCTCGCGCAGTGCGCCCACCACCTCGTCCGCGATACCGGCGGCGCGAACGCCGGAATCCGTCACCACGAGCGGACGCGCGATCCCGAGCTCC
This sequence comes from Actinomycetota bacterium, assembly GCA_005888335.1. The sequence goes on along the minus strand of VAWY01000258.1, from coordinate 5,690 downwards.
GCGAGCGCGTCCCCGAGCAACGCGGACGCGCCGAAGCCGAACGACACCGTCGTGAGGTAGCGAATCGTCGAGATGCCGTCCACGCTCATCCGCCCGACCCGGTTGATACCATAAATGGTAATACCATGACGTTCACGCCAGCCCGGCGTCTCCGCACGCTCGACGACGTCTTCCTCCAGATCCGAGATGCGATCCTCGCCGGCGAGATCGCGGAGGGAGGCCGCCTGCCGAACGAGCGCGATCTCGCCGGGCGATTCGAGGTCGGACGACCAACCGTCCGCGAGGCGCTCCGCTCCCTCGAAGCGCTCGGAATCGTCGAGATCCGCCCTGGACGCTCCGGCGGTGCCTACGCCGCGCGCCCCTCCGAAGCGACGCTCGGCTCCGCGCTTTCGACGCTCGTCAGCCTCCAGGGAGCGAACGCTCAGGAGCTCGCGGAGTTCCGGCTCTCCTTCGAGGCCGACACCGCCTGGTGGGCGGCGCGACGCGCCGATGCCGACGACATCGCAGCGCTCGAGCTGCTCGTCGCCGAGACGCGCCGGCTGCTGAAGCAGATCACCGACGACTGGACGCCGCTGACGGAGGCAGATGCACGCTGGCACGAGGCCCTGGCGCGCGCGACCAAGAACCGGCTGAGGATCGGCATCTCGCTCGGTCTCCACGAGCCTCGCGTACGGCAGGCCCCAGCGCTCGGCGATGCCCACGCGCGCTACGCGCGCACCATCCCAACCGCCCTCGCGAAGATCACGCGCGCCGTCAAGGCGCAGGACGCCGAACAGGCACGGTCCGCGATGCTCGACCACGTCGCACAGTGGGCGCGCGTGAACCCTGACGTCTCGGATCTCGCGACGGGCGGCTAACGGCCAGCGGCTACGTCGGCAGGATCGCCGACAGATCCCACACGCGCGGGCCGGCGGGGACGAGCCGGAGCAGCACGCCCGGCTTCGACCTCCTCTCGGAAGCGAAACGCTCGCCGTTACGTGCGCCGAGGTAGCGGGACGCGATCGTGGTCCTGGCCGCGGTCACGTCGCCTTCGACGAGCTCGCCTTCGCCCCGCACCTCGACGCCGCGAAACGGCGGAGTCGACTCGAACACGACCAGGACGCAGCGCGGGTCGCGTCTCAGGTGGGCGAGCTTGACGTCGCGTTCGGCGATCACCACCTCGAACGCGCCGTCGCTCCAGCGGAACCAAACCGGCGAGAGGAGGGCGCTCCCGTCTCTCCGATACGTCGCCAACACGGCCGGCGAAGGACCCTCCACGAGCGAGCGCACGCTCGCGAGCCAATCCTCTGCCACGCGCTCAACCTACCGCGTGTCTTGATGCTCGTCGTCGCGCTCGCGGTCGGCGACGCCGATCAAGCTCCGTCGGCCACGGTCGTGCGCTCCGCCTGGTCGAGCGTGGCCGTCCAGCTGGCGAGCAGGCTTAACGCCTCCTCCGATCTCGAACCGGGCTCGGCCGTGTAGACGGACATCGCCAGCCCTGCGTCGGATGAGAGCTCCATCGACTCGTAGGTCAGGGTGAGATCGCCCACGACCGGATGATGCAGGCGCTTGACTCCCTTGTCGTGGAAGCGGACGTCGTGCGCGGCCCACCGTGTGCGGAAGGTCTCGCTTCGCGTCGAAAGCTCCCCGACGAGGTCCTGGATCCCAGTCGACGTAGAAGTCGGTCGCGCGCGGGTCGAGGAAGATGAAGCGCGCCGAGTTGGCAGGCCGGTGCGGGCTGTCGAAATGCTGCGAGTAGAAGGCGTACCCGAGCCGGTTGGCGGCGAGAATGTCCATGCGCCCGTTTCGCACGAACGCCGGCGCAGCGGTCATCGCGTCGAGGATGCGCTGCACGCTCGGCCGCACCCGCTGCTTCGCCGGGCGGCGACGAGTACGAGTCGTCGTGTGCGTTGCACGTGCGAGGTCGAAGAGGTGGGCTCGCTCGGCCTCGTCGAGCTGAAGCGCGCGGGCCAGCGCCTCCAGAACGGTCTCCGAGACTCCGGCCGCGTTGCCGCGCTCCAGGCGGGTGTAGTAGTCGACGCTGACCCCGGCGAGGAGGGCGACCTCCTCCCGGCGAAGGCCTGGGACGCGCCGGTTTCCGCCGAAGGTCCGCTTCTTCGAACCGGGTGAGGAGCACTGGCACGGCGCCGCCCGGGACCGGTTCATGACCCACTTGGCGCTGCTCGACGTCGACGAGGAGGGAAACGCGGCGACGTGGCTCGACCACGTAACCGACGAGGAGTACGCCGCGGCGCCGGAGACCGGCTGATGCGCGCCACCGTGATGCACGGCGCCGGCGACGTCCGCATCGAGAACGTGCCGGACGCGCAGCTCGTCGAGCCCACGGATGCCCTCGTGACCGTCACCCACGCCGCCGTTTGCGGCAGCGACCTCTGGCCGTACCGGTCGATGGCGCACAGCGAGACCGGCCGGCGGATGGGGCACGAGTTCATCGGCGTCGTCGAGGCGGCAGGCGACGAGGTGCGAACGGTCAAGCCGGGCGATCTGGTCGTCACGCCGTTTCTGTGGTCGGACGGCACCTGCGTCTTCTGCCGGGAAGGGCTGCACACGTCCTGCCTCCACGGCGGCTGGTGGGGCCGCGACGGCATCGACGGAGGCCAGGGCGAGGCGGTGCGGGTCCCGCAGGCGGACGGGACGCTCGTCGTCCTGCCGGTCGGCGAAGACGACGCGCTGATCCCGTCGCTCCTCACCCTCTCCGACGTGATGGGGACGGGGCACCATGCCGCACGTGCGGCGAAGGTCGGGCCCGGAAGGACGGCGGCCGTCGTCGGCGACGGCGCCGTCGGGCTGTGCGGCGTGATCGCCGCCAAGCGGCTCGGCGCGGAGCAGATCATCATCCTCGGCGGGCATCCCGACCGGATCGCCCTCGCAAAGGAGTTCGGCGCGACGGACGTCGTGAGCGAGCGAGGCGACGACGCCGTCGAGCGCGTCCGTGAGCTCACGAACGGCTTCGGCGCGCAGTCGGTCCTCGAGTGCGTCGGCCACGGCTTGTCCGTCGAGACCGCGCTCGGTATCGTTCGCCATGGCGGCGCCGTCGAGCAGATCCCGTCGACGATGGCCACCTTCTTCGACAACGTCATCATCGCCGGCGGGCCCGCCCCGGCCCGCGCCTACATCGAGGAGCTGCTGCCGGACGTCCTCGAGGGCCGCATCGAGCCGGGCCGCGTCTTGGACCGGGCGATCGGCCTCGACGAGGTGCCCGACGGCTACCGCGCGATGAACGAACGCGAGGCGATCAAGGTCATGATCGAGCTTTGAGCACCTGGAGCCAACCGACCGGTCGCTGAAGATGAGCATCTGGACAAGTGACGAGCTCGACCGGATCGGCGGATCGGAGGAGCTGGAGATCGCGTCTGTGCGGCGCGACGGCACGCTGCGAAGCCCCGTGACGATCTGGGTCGTACGCCACGGCGACGACCTCTACGTCCGATCCGTCAACGGACGCACGTCCTCCTGGTTCCGGGGCGTACAGGTACGGCACGAAGGCCACGTCAGGGCCGGCGGCGTCGACAAGGACGTCCTCTTCGTCGAGATGGACGACCTCGACGACGAGGTCGACGCCGAGTACCGGTCGAAGTACCGCCGCTACGCCGAGAGCATCGTCGACAGCATCGTCAGCCCGAGAGCGCGAGCCGCAACACTCAAGCTCGTACCACGCTAGCGACCGGGAGGACGCCATGGACGTCACCAGGAACTCCGTCGACACGAACGCCGGGCCGAGCGAGTGGTTCACCGGCTCGGTCTACATCGACGCCGTCGCGACGCCGTCGGATAGCTCGCGTCTGAGCGCGAGCAGCGTCCATTTCACACCCGGCGCGCGAACGGCGTGGCACACGCACCCGAACGGCCAGACCATCTACGTGACCGAAGGCGTCGGCCTCGCGCAGCGCCGCGGCGGCCCGGTCGAGGTGATCCGTCCCGGCGACCGGGTGTTCTTCGAGCCCGGCGAGGAGCACTGGCACGGCGCGGCGCCGACCCGCTTCATGACCCACCTCGCGATGCTCGAGGCCGACGACGCGGGCAACAACGCGACCTGGGGTGACCACGTCACCGACGAGGAGTACGGAGCAGCACCGGTCGTGGCTTCCTGACGCGCGGCCTCACCCCCGCGGTCGGTAAGCCAGGTAGATCACCCCGTTCTCGTACGACTCACAGGCCGCAAGCGACAAGTTGTCCGGCGCGGCGTCCTCGGGGAAGAGCCGCGGACCGGACCCGCGGGTGAGCGGGTAGACGAACAGATGCAGCTCGTCGACCAGGCCGTCCGCGAGCATCGCTCGCACCAGCGTGCCGCTGCCGCTGACGTAGAGGTCGCCGTCGACCTCGTCCTTCAGGCTGCAGATCCCGTCGGGGTCGTACGGCCCGATGAGCCTCGAGTTCCTCCACGTCGTAGTCGTGAGCGTTCCGGAGACGACGTACTTGGTGGTGTCGTTGAAGAACGGCGCCCCCGGATCGTCGTCCACGGTCCGCGCCGACCACGCCGGCTCGAACATCTCGTAGGTCGTCCGCCCGAGCAGGATGCCTCGGCAACGTTCCGTGACCGCGCCGATCGCCTCTCCCATCCGGGGGTCGAAGCCGTAGTCGAACGTCCACGTCGGCGCGTCGATCACGCCGTCGAGGCTCATGAACTCGTGCACGTGTATCGCTCCCACCTCTCTCACCTCCCGTCGATTTCAATACAGCGACGAACTGCGCCACGGCTGCCGTGCCAGACTCGCGGCCAGCTCGCGGGCGCCGTCGCGCAGGACAGGCTCGCCGTGCGTGACGAGGACCCGCTCGACGTCGAGCCGCGTCAGCGCCTCCAGCGTCGGCAGGAAGCGCTGCTCGTACCAGGTGCGGCGAAGCTCGCGATGCTTCGGCCACACGCGCAGCTTCCCGTCGATCTCGAGCACGGTGTCGCCGAAGGCCAGGGCGCGGTGCGACGGCAGCTCGAACGGGATCTCGGCGCGCCGCGGCCGCCCGATCGAGTGCGCGCGCACGCCGCCGTCGAGCGTCTCGCCGCCGCGCAGGGGCCGGAAGGCGGAGCGGTCGTCGAGCCGCGTGGCGCAGTGCTCGTGCCCGAAGATCGTGACCTCGTGCCGGTCGCGCCAACGCCGCCAGAAAAACTCCGAGCCGCGCACGTGGAAGGGAGTGGTGACGAGGATCCGCACGCGTCCGCGCACGATCTCGTCGAGCGCCGCCGGCAGCGGCTCGGTCTCGGCGGCCACGAGCGGGTCGATCAGGATCGTGTCCTCGCCGTCGCGCAGCGCGTACGCCGTCGTCGTCGGAGGGAGGCCGTTCCGGGTGACCGTGAACCGCCAGAGCTCGGCGGCGAGCTCGTCCAGTGGGGACAACGAGACGATCTCCTCCTAGCGAGGAGGGTCTACGAGACGGCTGATGTCGTTCCCTCCCGGCGGGGGCCACTCTGGGAAGGGGTCGTTCCCGCCACGGTACGCGCGGGCTTGGCCCGCCGAGTACATCTCCTGATCACTCGTCCAAGTCGCACCAGAACGACCCGCGCCCGCGCAAGTGCCCACGCGACCGCCTCCTGGACGTTGTCGAATCCCCTTTCCTCGCTAGGCCGGCCGTCTCTCGGATCGTGGAGGGCGAGCACCTCGGGCCCCTCATCGCGCGGGAGCCCCCGCTTGTCGCCAGTTCGAAGGTGCCAGCCGACGTCGATGTGGACCCATCCCGAAACGACCTCTGCCACGCTC
>VAWY01000168.1 GCA_005888335.1 Actinomycetota bacterium | reverse complement strand
GCCCGTAGGCGTGGTAGACGGCGTCCTTCACCGACGACGAGACGTTGCGCACCGACGACGCGTAGCCCGGGCGGCAGACCTGCGCGCGGGTCACGCGCGAGAAGCGGGCGCCCGGCGTGCAGGCCCGGTCGGGCAGCGCTCCGTGCGTCCGGCAGCCGCTGCGCCTGGTCACCGGGTGAAGCGCTTGGGAGCGGCCGAGGACGACGGCGGGCGCGGGGACGGCGGGAGCCTTCGGCGCCGGTGCGGTCGGGGCGGGCGCGCCGGGCGACAGGCACGGGCAGGGCAGCGCCTCGCAGAAGATCCCATCGCCGTCGGCGTCGCGCGTGTCGTGCGCCTTCTGCGCGGCCGCCTGGTCGGGGTAGGCGGCGCACGTCTTCGCCGCCGCGCTCGGGGCTGTCGCGAGCGCCGGGGCGGCGAGCGCGCAGGCGAGCACGACGAGGCGGCGCAGCTGGACCATCTTCAGGCGTATCGGCAGCGCGCCGACCCGCCTCAAGCGGCGTCACTCGCGGCGCTGGCGCTTACCGTGCGGGTCATGGTCGTGCCGGCCGCCGGTCCGCCTCGAGTGCTGCATCTCTCGCTCGTCGTGGGCGGCGCGTTGCGCGATGCCGCGGGGGAGCGGCTCGGCAGGGTCGAGGACCTGATCGTGCGTCTGGGCGAGCCCGGCTATCCACCGATCACCGGGTTCCTGGTCAGCGTTGCCGGGCGTCGGTCGTACGTGGCGGCCGAGCGCGTCGCGGCGATGGAAGAAGGCGGCGTGGCGCTGCGCCGGGCGCAGCTGGACCTCGAGCGCTTCGAGCGCCGGCCCGAGGAGGTGCTGCTCAAGGAGGACGTCCTCGATCACCAGCTCATCAACGTCGACGGCGCACGACTGGTGCGCGCCAACGAGATCGAGCTGGCCCGCCTTGAGGGCTGGTGGCGGGTGATCGGCGTGGACACCGGCCCGCGCGGCGGCCTGCGGCGCCTGCTCCCGCGGCGGCTGGCGCCGCGGATCGCCGTCGGCGCGTTCCTCGATTGGGCGAGCGTGGAGCCGTTCGTGGGCCACGTGCCATCAGTGAAGCTGCGTGTGCCACATCCGCGCCTGGCCAAGCTCCATCCCGCGCAGATCGCCGACCTCGTCGAAGCGGCCTCGCACCGCGAGGGCGCGGAGATCATGCTCGCGGTGGGCTCCGATGACCGCGAGCTCGAGGCCGACGTGTTCGAGGAGCTCGACGACCAGCACAAGCTCGAGTTCATCCAGGATCGCTCGGACGACGAGGTCGCGCAGGTCCTCGCCCGGATGGCTCCGGATGACGCCGCGGACCTGGTGGAGGAGTTGGACGAGCCGCGGCGAGCGTCGGTCCTTCCGCTGCTGCCGGCGTCGCGACGCACGAAGGTGCGCGCGCTGCTCGGCTATGACCCGGCGACCGCCGGAGGCCTGATGAGCACCGAGTTCATCTGCCTGTACCGGCACGCCACGGTGCAGGAGGCGTCCGAGCGGCTCCGCGCGAGCGGCCTCTCAGACGAGCTCCTGACGGCGGTGTTCGTCATGGACACGAGGCGTCGCCTCGAGGGTGGCGTCCCGATAGCCGCGCTCGTCCGCGCGGCGCCCGAGACGCCGCTGACCGAGTTGATCGCGCGGGCGACGCCGCGGCTGCTTCCCGACGCCGATTTCGAGGAGGTCGCGCGCGTCATGGCCGACTACAACCTCACCAGCGCCCCGGTCGTCGACGAACACGAGCAGATGATCGGCGTCATCACCGTCGACGACGTCCTGGAAGTCATGCTGCCCAAGGGCTGGCGGCGGCGGTTCGGGCTGCTCGGCGAAGACTGACCGATGGCGGCCCGAGTCCCGGCCGCGGTGCGCCGCGCGCAGTCGGCGCTGCGCGGTCGGCCGCGTCTGCCCGCGCGCCTCGCGCTGCGCGGGCGCCCCGCGCTTCCGCGCGGGCTCCGGGGCCGCGGCGGTCGGCTCGCCGCGCTGGTGGCGCTGCTCGGCCCGGGGCTGATCGCGGCCAACGCCGGCAACGACGCCGGCGGGATCGCCACCTACTCCGAGGTCGGGGCCAAGTACGGCTACGGCCTGCTGTGGATGATGGTCCTGATCACGATCTCGCTCGCCCTCGTCCAGACGTTGGCCGCACGGATGGGCGTCGTCACCGGCAAGGGCCTCGCCGAACTGGTGCGCGAGACCTACGGGATCCGCTGGTCGGCCTTCGCCACCCTCGCGGTGCTGGTCGCCAACCTGGGCATCTGCATCTCGGACTTCGTCGGTGTCGGCGCCGCCTTCGACCTCGGCGGCATCCCGGCACAGGTCTCGGTCCCGATTGCCGCCGCGGCGATCTGGCTGATCATCGTGCGCGGCTCCTACCGCTCCGCCGAGCGGGTCTTCATCTGGCTGACCCTCCCGTTCTTCGCCTATCCCCTCGCCGCGATCCTCGCCCACCCCCACTGGAGCGCGGTGGGCCACGCGCTCGCGCCGCCCCACATCCAGACCAACTCCACCTATCTGCTGCTCTTCGTCGCCACCGCCGGCACGACGATCACCCCGTACATGCAGCTCTACCTGCAGTCGGCGACGGTCGAGCGCGGCGCCCGCGAGGAGGACCTCGCCAACGACCAGCGCCAGGCCGTCGCCGGCGCGATCTTCGCCGACCTGGTCGCCGCGTTCATCATCATCGCCACCGGCGCGACGCTCTACCGGCACGGCGTCCACTCGATCAACAGCGCCGCGGACGCCGCCAAGGCGCTCGAGCCGTTCGCCGGCCGGTACGCCGAGGCCCTGTTCGCCATCGGCCTCCTCGGCGCGAGCCTGCTCGCCTGCGCGATCCTGCCGATCGCCACCAGTTACGTCGTGTCGGAATCGCTGGGCTTCGAGAAAGGCCTCGGCCGGACGCCCGGCGAGGCCCCGGTCTTCGTCGGGCTGATCACCGCCATGATCGCCATCGCCACCGTCGTCGCCGTGATCCCCGGCGTCCCGGTCATCGGTCTGCTCGTCGGCGTCCAGGTCGTGAACGGCGTCCTGCTCCCGATCAACCTGTTCTTCATCTGGCGCCTGGCCCGCAACCGCATGCTCATGGGCGAACACCGAAACACGGGCGCCCTCGACGGCCTGGCCGCCGTCACGGTGGCGACGACCTCGACGCTGTCGATCATCCTCGTCGCGGTGACGGTCCTCCGGCTTTGAGCGACCGCGATGAGCGCGCGTCACTCGCGGCGCTGGCGCAGGTCGATCTCGTAGCGGTCGCCGCGAAACAGCGACGTCGCGGAGAAGACGACGTCGCCGCCGGCGTCCTCGGCGAGCGTCGAGAAGAGCAGCCCCGCCTGCCCGGGGCGGACGTCGAGCAGCTCGGCCTCCTCGCCGTCGATCGTCACCGCGACCACGCGCTGGTCGGCCGCGGCCAGCCGCACGCCCCAGCGCTGCTCGAGCAGCGTGAACAGCGAGCCCGTCGCCAGGTCGGCGTCCTGCAGTCCGTCGAAGCGCGCGGCGGGCAGGAACGCCTGCTCGAGCGCCAGCGGCTCGCCGTCGGCGGTGCGCACGCGATCGATGCGGACCACGCGCGCGCGCGGCGAGACGCGCAGGCGCGCGGCGACGACACCGCCGGCGGGCACGACCTCCTGGCGCAGGATCGTCGAGCCGGGGCGCAGCCCGCGCGCGAGCATGTCCTCGCTGAACGAGCTCAGCGCCATCGCCTGGGCGACGCGCGGCTCGGCGGCGAACGTCCCGCGCCCGTGCACGCGGTAGGTCAGGCCCTCCGAGGTGAGCCGGTCGAGCATCGAGCGCACGGTCATCCGCGCGACGCCGTAGCGCTCGGCCAGGGCGCGCTCGGACGGCAGCGGCGCGCCGGGCCCCAGCGAGGCGATGAGCCCCTCGAGGATCTCGCGCAGCTCCTGCCCCTTCGGGCTGCCGGCCTTCAGGCGCGCGGGCAGCAGCTCGCCCGCCGCGTCGCCCAGCCGCCGCTCAGCCATGGCTGGGAGGGTAGTGTTCCACTGGTCTAGACCTCATGCGACGCCTCGGAGTCAAAGCGGCGCTGGTGGAAGGCCACCTCGTGGACGGCGACCTCGGCGTCGCCGACGGGAACGTGGCGGCCGTCGGCCTGCAGCCCGCCGCCGGCGCCGGCCTCGCGGTGCCGGGGTTCGTCGACGCCCACATCAACGGCTTCGCCGGCGTCGACTTCCTCGCCGCGGACGCGGACGGCTACGCGCGTGCGGGTGCGGCGCTCGCGCAGACCGGCGTCGTCGCCTACCAGCCGACGTTCATCACCTCGCCGCTCGAGCGGTACGGCGACGCCCTCGGGCAGGTGGCCGCGCTCGACGGCGCCCCCGGCCCGCGGCCGCTCGGCGTCCACCTCGAGGGGCCGTTCATCAGCGAGCGGTGGGTCGGCGCGCACGACCCCGCCCATCTCCAGGCGCCCGACGCGGCGCTCGCCGACCGCCTGTGCGACGCGGGCCCGGTCACCATGGTCACCCTCGCCCCCGAGCTGCCGGGAGCGCTCGAGCTCGTCGAGCGCCTGACCGCGCGCGGCGTCGTCGTCTCGTGCGGGCACTCGGACGCCGATGCCGCCGCCGCCCACGCGGCCTTCAACCACGGGGCGCGCGCCGTCACCCACGTCCACAACGCGCAGCGGCGCTGGGGCCCGCGCGACCCCGGGCTCGCGGGGGTCTCGCTCGTCCGCGGCGGCGTCACCGTGATGGCGATCGTCGACCTCGTCCACCTCGCCCCCGAGACCGCGCTCGCCGCGTGCCTGCTCGCCGGCGAGCGCTTCTGCCTCGTCACCGACGCGATCGAGGCCACCGGCCTCGGTCCGGGGCGCTACCGGCTCGGCGACCGCACCGTGGTCGTCGAGAACGGCCAGGCGCGGCTCGCCGACGACGGGCGCCTGGCCGGCGCGGTGCTGACCATGGACCAGGCGGTCCGCAACCTCGTCCAGCTCGGCGTCGATCTCGCCGGCGCCGTGCACGCGGCCACCCGCGCGCCCGCGCACATCGCCGTCCTCGACGACGGGCTGCACGTGACCCGGACGCTCGTCGGCGGCGAGGAGTGCCACTTCGCGGATTAGGTCGCGGTCACCTTGCTCAGCCCGGCGGGCGTGTCCGGGTCGAGGCCGCGGGCCAGCGACAGCGCGAGCGCGAGCTGCTGCGCGCGCACGGCGGCCGGCAGCGCGGCCAGCGCCTCGGGCAGACCGGACGGGATCGGCAGGTCGGCCGCCTCGTCGTCGGTGATCTCGAGGATGAGCGAGCCGCGCTCGCGCAGATCGGCGACCAGCTCGCGAACGTCGTCCTGCGTCGGCCCGGCCGCGTGGACGGCGACCGCGGGGACGTGCTCGCCGCTCGCCGCGATCGGGCCATGGCGGTAGTCCGACGACGACCACCCCTCGGCGAGGATGCCGGTGGTCTCGCGCGCCTTGAGCGCGACCTCGAGCGCGACGCCGAAGAGCAGCCCGCGCCCGATCGTCACGAGGCGGTCGGCGCCGTCGAGGCGGCGCGCGGCGGCGGTCGGTCGCTCGTCGTCCTGCAGCACGTCGCGCACCGCGCTGACCGCGGCGGCCCAGTGGTCGTCGGGCCAGGCGGTGTCGCCGAGCGCCTCGGCGAGCAGCGCGACGGCGGCGAGCTGGGCCGTGAACGTCTTCGTCGCCGGCACCGCGCGCTCGTCGCCCGCGTCGAGGTGCAGCGTCCAGTCGGCCGCCGCGGCCAGCGGGCTGTCGCGCCCGTTCGTGATCGCCAGCGTGCGCGCGCCGTCGCTGGCGAGCGTCTTCAGCACGTTCGTGATCTCCGGCGTGCGGCCGGACTGACTGACGGCGACCGCCAGCCAGCCCTCCATCGGCGTGCGCGCGCCGTAGTGCGTGACGAGGCTGGGCGCGGCCAGCGTCACCGGCCGCCGCGCGCGCAGCTCGAGCAGGTAGCGGCCGTAGACCGCGGCGTAGTCCGAGGAGCCGCGGGCGACGATGACGATCCCTTTGAGGTCGTCGCCGGCGAGGTCTTCGAGTGCGGCGGCGCACTCCCCGCGACGGGCGACCAGCCGGGCGAGCACGTCCGGCTGGTCGGCCATCTCGGCGGCCATGAGGCGGCCTGCGGTCATCGGCTCAGGCGCCCAGCCCGGCCGACTGGCAGGCGGCCTTGTACTGGCCGCGGCAGATGTCGCTCGTCTTGAGGAAGCCGTCCTTGACCACGGTGCTCTTCACGTTGTTCTTGGTGATGGCGATCGTGTCGAGCAGCGCCGACGGCACCTTGCCCGCGCCGTTGTCGACCTTGGCCGGGGTCAGGCCGGCGGACGGCTTGGAGCCCTTGGCCAGCGGCACGGCGAGCTCCGCGGCGGTCTCGGCGATCTTGCGGATCGGCTGGTAGACGGTCATCAGCTGCTCGCCGGAGAGCACGCGCTGCACGCCCGCGAGCTCGGCGTCCTGGCCGGTGACCGGCTTGCTCGCCGGGTCGATGCGGGCGCCCTTCATCGCCGCGACCGCGCCGGTCGCCATGCCGTCGTTGGCGACATAGACCGCGTCGAAGCCGTTCTTGCCGAGGCTGCTGATCGCCTGGTCCATCTCGGTCTGCGCCTTGTCCGGGCTCCAGTCGGGCGTGTCGTAGCTCTTGACGACCTTGATGCCTTCCTTCTTGAAGACGCTGAGCGCGCCGTTCTTGTACGGCGCCGCGTTCGAGTCCGTCGGCGAGCCGTTGATCATGATCACGCGCGCGCCGGCCTTGCCGCCGAGCTTCTTGACGAGGCTCTGCGCCTGCTGCTCGCCGACCTTGAACGGGTCGATCGAGACGTAATAGTCCAGCGGCGCGCCGGAGACCAGGCGCCCGTAGCTGATCACGGGGACCTTCGACTGCCGGGCGCGGTTGACGATCGCCGCGGCCGCCTTGACGTCGACGGCGTCGAGGACGAGCACCTTCGCGCCGGCGGTCAGCGCCGCCTCGGCCTGCGACTGCTGCTTGGCGACGTCCTGGTCGGCGTTGGAGTAGATGACCTGACAGCCCGAGCACAGCTGCCGGACCCTGGCTTCAAAGTTGGGCTTGTCCTGCTGGTCGTAGCGCGTCGTCTTGGACTCCGGCAGCAGCAGCGCGATCTTGCCGCCGCCGCCGCCGCCTCCGCCGTTGTTGGACCCGCCGCCGTTCGACGTGCCGCAGGCGGCGACGCCGAGGGTGAGGGCTGCGGTCAAGACGACTGCTGGTGTGCGAGAAAGCATGTCCCGGGCTCTCCTCCGAGGTCTTCTGGTGGGCTCGCGGCGCGGGACGCTAGCACGACTGGTCTAGACCAGTCAACAGCGAGCGGGGACGGGGTGGCCGACTGCATCCCTGTGGGGGCCTGCGCCGACGTTCCCGCGGCGCACAGCGTTCGGGTCAGCCGCGTCCGTGCACGGCGATCTCGTCCCGCCGAGCCACGCGGGCGACGCGCGCCGGCGGCGGGGTGGTCGTCCAGTCGACCATGACCGGCGCCACCTGCAGCAGGGCGTTCCACGTCGCGGTGTCGACGACGCCGGTGACCGGCAGGCCGCGCGACCCCTGGAACTGCTGGACGGCCTGCTGGGTGGCGGCATCGAACTGTCCGGTGACCGCCACCGTGTCGCCGGCGCCGTTGAGGTGCTCCTGCGCCCAGATGACCGGGTCGCCCTTGCCTCCGAGCCCGTAGGAGGCGTCGTCCGTCGCCGGCGCCGGGGGCGCCAGCGGCCCGAGCGGCTGCGAGATCGCGTCCCAGCCGGCGGGCTGGGCCTCCTGCCAGTCCCACCAGCTCACCCCGGTCGAGCCCGCCGCCTGGGCGAGCTCGCGGAAGCGGACGATCTGGTCGGGCGGCGGGTTGTTGTAGAGCTGCCCGAGCGGCGCGATGGGCCGCCCATACAGCCGGTTGAAGCGGTACGCGTGGTTGACGACGTTGTCCAGGCCGTCGCCGATCTCCTGCCAGTAGATCTGCGGCACGTCGGTCTGCGCGCCGCCCGGCCCGAGGAAGACCGAGTACGGCAGCGCCGGGTGGTAGTCGACGTAGGGGAAGCTCGTGAGGGCCACCGGAAAGCTCGGCCCGATGGCCTGCCGCAGAGCGGTGACGTACCGCTGGGCGGCGGCGTAGCGGCCCTCGTACTCCTTCTCGGCGTCGATGACGAGGCAGTCCGCGCCCGTCTGCACCGCCTGGGCGCCGAGCTGGGCCTCGCTCTCCGGGCTCGTCCCGTAGACGTACTGCCAGGCGCAGACGTGCAGCCCGCCCGCCTTCAGCGCGGCGACAAGGTCGGCCGAGAACTGCGGCCACCAGGTGGACCCGTCCGAGCTCTTGACGAAGACGGTCGAGATGCCGTGCGCGCGTGCCTGGGCGACGATCGCCTGGACGTCGCCGCCGCTGGACTTCGAGACGTACCAGATCCACATGCCGTCGCCGTCCAGCGCGTCGCTCGCCGCCGCGGAGGCGGGCGGTCGCGCGGGGGCGACCGGGCGCACGACGCGCACGGGGCGCACGGTGTTCGACCGGCGCCCGGCCCGGTCGCGGATGTAGAGGACCCCCGCGGTCGCCTTCACCGGGACGGTCGCGCTGAGCCTGGAGCGCGTGAGGACGCGAACGGGTGCGCTGTGACGGACGCCCGAGCGGGTCACCGGGAAGACCGCCACGACGCCGCGGGTGAAGCCGCGGCCGGCGATCCGCAGCACGCCGCCGGGGGCCACGGTCCGCACGTCCGCGCACGAGCGCACGCAGCGCACCGAGGAGATGACGGGGCGCGGCGCGCGGCGCGCCCAGGCGGGCGCGCCGGGCAGGAGGGCGAGCACGGCGAGCGCCGGGACCGCCGCTCGCAGCGGACGGGACATCACCGCGCTTCGACACGGGCGGGGCGCTGAAGTTGCGCACCGGCCTGACGCCGGCCTGAACACGGCGTGTTGGTGGCGTAACCGGCGAGTGGGCGTGAGTACGGTCTCGCGTCGTGCCACACGCTCTGCGTCCTGTTCGCCGCGGCGCGTGGGTGCCCTCCTTGTCCGCCGCGGTCGCGGGCGCCATCGCGGTGGGCAGCCTCGCGTCGGCGCTGACCCCCAACCTCGCCGCCCGGGCCGGCGTCCTGCCCGCCGTCTTTCACGCGCTGACGGTGCCGGCGAGCGCGGCGCTCGCCCTCACGGCGCTGTTCCTGGCCAAGCGCCGGCGGCGCGCGTGGCGGCTCGCCCTGACGCTGCTCGTCGGACTCGGCGCGCTGCACGTGCTCAAGGGCTTCGACGTCGAGGAGGCCGCGCTGTCCTGGGGCGCCGCGGGGCTGTTGTGGTGGGGACGCCCGGCGTTCGTCGCGGTGCCCGCACCGGTGTCGTGGCGCGTCGCGGGGCTGTGGGCGGCCGGGCTGCTGGCGGGCACGATGGTGCTCGCGCTCGCGGCGAGCTGGTCGATCCTGCACGGCCGGCCCGGCGCCGGGCTCGTGGTGCGCGAGGCCTTCGAACTGCTGCTGTGGCGCTCCCCGCCGGCGCCCCTCGCAGGCGACGAGCTGACGCTCATCCCGCTCGGGGTGCAGCTGGCATCGCTGGGCGCGCTGATCGCCGCCGCATACGCGCTGTGTCGCCCCCACCGGCCGGCGCGCGCGCTGCCTGGCCCCGAGAGCCGCCGCGCGGCGATGCACCTCGTCCGCGCCCACGGCCACGACACGCTGGCCTTCTTCAAGCTGCGCCCGGACAAGCACTACCTGTTCAGCCCCGACGGCCGAGCGTTCCTGGGCTACCGCGTCGTCGGCGGGGTGCTGCTCGTCTCCGGCGACCCGGTCGGCGCGCCCGACGCGATCCCCGCGCTGGTGCGACGCACCGTCACGCTCGCCGCGCGTCACGCCCTGTCGGTCGGCGTGGTCGGCGCCGGCGAGGCACTGCTCGAGCTGTGGCGCGCGGCCGGCCTGCGCACGCTCTACCTCGGCGACGAGGCGATCGTCGAGACGGCCAGGCTGTCGCTCGAGGGGCGCAGCGTGCGCAAGCTGCGCCAGTCGGTCACCCGGCTGCGCAAGGCGGGCTACGAGACGTCGCTGCGCCGCCACGAGCAGCTGACCGAGGCTGAGCTGCTCGAGCTCGAGGAGGTCTCCGACGCTTGGCTGGCCGGACAGCCGGAGCGCGGGTTCTCGATGGCCATGGAGGGTCTGCGCGGCGCCCATCACGCGGGGTCGGTCTTCGTCGTTGCGCGCGCGCCCGGCGGTCGCGTGGACGGCTTCCTGCATTTCGTTCCCGCCCACGGGCGCCCGGCGATGTCGCTCGGGTTCATGCGCCGGCGCCGCGAGACGCCCAACGGCCTGACCGAGTTCCTCGTCGTTCGCGCTATCGAGGGCCTGCGGGCGCAGGGGATCGAGGAGCTGTCGCTGAACTTCTGCGCGATCGGGCGCTGGCTGCGCGAGCCGGCGGGGCTGGGCGAGCGCGTGGCGGCGCGGCTCGCGCGATCGCTGGACGGGGTGTTTCAGATCGAGAGCCTGTTGCGCTTCAACGCGAAGTTCGCCACGCGCTGGGCGCCCCGCCACGTCGCCTTCTCGCGCTGGACGGCGCTCCCCCGGGTCGCGGTGGCGGCGCTCGAGGCCGAGGGCCAGCTGCCGCGGCCGGCGCTGCCCACCGCGCTGCGCCGCGCGGCCTAGCGTGCCCTCGCGCGCCGGCCTGCCGCCCGCGCGGCGCCGACTCGCCGTCGGGCTCGCCGCGATCGCGGTGGTGCTCGTCCCGTGGACCGTGCTCCTCACGGCGCGGCTGCCCGCCGAGCACCACACCCCGCACTGGGCGCTCGCGTGGGGCGGCTTCGACGTCGCACTGGCCCTCGCCGCCGCGACGACCGCCTGGGCGTGCGCGTGCCGCCCCGGCTGGATCCCCGTGCCCGCCTCGGTCACCGCGACCCTGCTGGTCTGCGACGCGTGGTTCGACCTCCTCACCGCGCGCCCGGGCGGCGAGCTCGTCGAGGCCGCGCTCGAGGCCGGCCTCGTGGAGCTGCCGCTCGCCGCGGTGTGCTTCTGGCTGGCCACCGACACCGAGCGGACGCTGGTGCGCGCGGTGCGCGAGACGCTGGGCGGCGGCTGACGCCGGGCTGTCAGGTCTCGCCGTGAGAGCACGACTCCACCGCCGGAGCCGGCATGGCGGGCGACCTCGACAGACACAGCGACTCCTACGGCTGCCTCGCGTTGTTCGCCGGCGTGCTCGTCCTCGGGCTGGTGATCCTCGCCGTGGTGTGGTTCGTCTCGACGGTCGGCCATGTCCTCGAGCTCACGCCGACGTACCCCGAGATCGACAAGCACGGCCACGCGTGGATCGATGCGCGCTACGAGAACGTCACCTGGGGCTACGTCCTCACCGTCCTGACGCTGCTCGGCGGCGTCCCGCTGTCGATCGCGCTCACGGCTGAGCTGGGGCGACCGCGGCCGCGGGCCCGCCGCGCGGTCGTCCTCGCGACTGCGCTCGTCGTGCTCGTCGCCGCGATCGCGCTCGCGCCGGTGGGTGCGCGCTGATGCGATCGCTCCCCCGCAGGACGGTCGCCGTCGGCCGGCGCGTCATCGGCAGCGCCGGCGCCCGCACCTACGTGCCGCTCGTGGTCGAGCTCGTCGGTCTCGCGGTGGCCGCGGTCGCGCTCGTCGCGCTCATCGCGCTGACGCTCGTGTCCCAGGCCGCCATCGCGCTGCTGGCCGTGCCCACGGGGGCGGGCGTCTGGAACTGGGCACGCCGCTGGTCGCCACCGCGCTCGCAATGGCGCGTCCACGCCGACGCTCGCCGACGATGCATCGACCTCCTCGACGCGATCGACCGCGCGCCGCACCGCCACGCCCGGCGCGCCCGGCACGACCTCTACGGCGTCTTCGTCGAGCGCGTCGGCCCCAGCGTCTCCGTCGCGCTCGTGCGCCGCCGGCCGGGGCCGCGCCGCGGCCGAGTGGAGCGCACGAGTGTCGCGGAGGAGCGCTGCTTCGCCGGCGACGAGGTCGAGGCGGCCGCCGGCTGGCTCGCGCAGCTCGAGGAGCGCGCGGCCGCCGCGGAGCAGCACGAACGCGACCGGCTCGCCGCGGAGCGCGACGCGGCCGAACGCGCTCGCCTCCGTGCGCGCCGCGCCGCCGAGGACGCCCGCCTGCGCACGATCGAGGCGACCCACGAGGCCGAGCTCGCGCGTCGCGAGGCGGCGCTCCGCCAGGAGGACGAGCGCGCCCGCGAGCGCGAAGCGCAGCTCGAGGCCGAGGCGCTCGCCCGGGCGCTGCGCCGGAGCTGACCGTGGCGCTCACGTGAGCGCCCGACGTCAGATCACACGCGCCCCGCGCGACCCTCCCCGGCGATGGCTGCACGGCGTGACCTCAGAAAGCGCGCCCGGAGAAAGGAGCATGGATGCTTGGATGGGGCCGACGCACGCTTGACGCGCCACAGGCGCTGGAGGAGTCCTTCGCCGACGAGGCCGGCTTGCGAGGCTCGGACGCCGAGAAGCGCTACGGGTCGCGCCGCAACGTCGTCGACCTCGCGCGGCGCGCGGGTGAACTCCAGATCGGCGAAGACACCGTCTTGGCGCCCGGCTCGCCGTGGCAACGCCACAGCGTGCAGCTGGGGGACCTGCGGCGGGCCCGGCTTCGGCGCGAGCGCAATCGTGCAGCGCAGCGCCTCGAGCAGACCGTCGCCGTCGCGCCGATCACCATCGCCGAGGCCCTGAGCCGCGCCGAGCGCGCCGCGGCTGACGCCGAGGCCTCGCGCACGGTGGCTGAAGAGCACAACGCGGCGGCTGACGCGCTCGCGGCGGATCGGAAGAACCTGCCCCGCTTCCGCCACGGGCACCGCTTCATCGTCCTCGACATGCTCGTCGCGGCACTTGCGTTCGTCGGCGCCGACACGCTCGTGCTCGACCTGAGCCTTCAGCTCTCTCCCGGTGGACCGGTGAAGCACTGGCTCACGGCCTGCTTCGTGGCGATCGGCCTCCTGGCGTACGCGCATGGAGCGGGATGGCTCTGGGCCGTCACGGTGGGACCATGGCCGCGCCGGAGGATCCTGCGGTTCGCTTTGGTGGGACTCGTAGCGACCGTCTTGCTCGCCCCGGTTCCAGCCTTTTGGCTGCTCCAGGAATTCCGCAACAACGGCATCTCACTGCTCGCCTCGGCCGACGGGGTGCGCATCGCCAATCCCGTCTTCTTCCTGCCGGTCCAAGTCGTCTTGATGGCAGGCGCCCTGCTGGCCAGCGTCAGGTGGTTCGTCGCCGGCGACGAGCGCCGACTTCGCCGCGAGGAGCGCAATCTTCGGTCGCGGGCGGAGCAGGAGCGCAGCCGATTCGACCAGGCACGGGCACGCGCCGACGCGGCCCTGCGCGAGGCCGAAAACGCCAAGCGGGCCGCCGCTGCCGCACAGAGCGACCTCGCGGGACTGCGCGCCAATGCCGACGCCGACGACCAGGTGGAGGTCGAACACGGCCCGTTCATCGCGAGCCTGCACGACGCTGAGTACCTGTTGGCTCTGGAGGCCGCGCGGGCCGAGCGCGCCCGGACCGATCAGGCGCGTCAGGACACGCTCGACGCGGCCCGAGCCGAGGCCGTCCGGGCCGAGCACGCGCGCGAGACGGCGCTCGAGATGGCACGCGTCGAGAGGGAACGGAAAGACGCGTTGGCTAAACGCCGGGCCCGTCTGGTGCGCGCTCTGCTCGGTTCCAACCGGCAGACGCTCTTGCTGGCCGCCTTGACGACCACGACAACGGCGTTGGTCCTCGTGCTGTTCGGGGTCTCCTTGCCGTTGACGACGTTCGCGGCGCTGGCCGCCGGCCTTGTGGTCGCCGTGGCGCTTCTCCTGTTGAGCTCCGTGCGTGTGCCCCGGCATGCTCCCTCCCTCGACGCACCGACCGACCCGATGCCGAACCTCGACCGCCGAGCGGTCACAGAGAACGAAGCCCCTGTCGCGGCCGCGGCGAGCGCCAACGGCCGCGGGTCCAGCCCGACGGAGAACACCTGATGAGCACACCGTTCCAGCGAATCGTCCCGGTCATCGCCTGCACCCTTCTGTTGGGCGGGTGCGCGAACGAGAAGCCGACCGGAACGACATCCGACCGCGGCGACGCCTTTGTTGCGGCCGTGGACGTCACCTACTCGACGCAGGGCGTCCGCCAGACCTATCTCCCGGATCTCGTCGCGGTCACCGACCGGGCAGCAGCGGCTCGCGCGCCGTTCTACGCCGACGCCTTCGACGGCAACCCCGCCGCGCACATCCGCTGGCGGGTGCAGGGCGACTTCGCGCGCAGGCCGCCCGCTGTCTACGACGGCAACGAGTCCCTGACCCAGCAGTACCTCGCGGCCCGCGCGAGAGAGCTCCGTCCGCAGCTGCGCGAGCTCCTCGCGACGCGCCCAACGCGATCCGGGAGTCCGCTCGGGGAGCTCTTGCAGTCGATCTCGGGGCTGTGCGCCCAGCAGCGCACGGCGGGAAGGCACTGCCGCGCCTATGTGTTCACGGACGGTGTCTTCATCGGGGAC
Source organism: Actinomycetota bacterium (assembly GCA_005888335.1). Next base: position 1,871 of record VAWY01000168.1, on the reverse strand, counting down.
GGCTTCGACGCGCGCCGCCCGGTCAGGCAGCGCGCACTCCAGCAGTTCGTGGACCGGTGGGCTACCCGGCTGTCAGGTCTGCGTGGCGCAGAGGTCAGCTTCGTCGGCGTCGGCTATGGGACGACGGTCCCGCCGCGTGCGCTCGAGACCAGCCGGCGCGGAGCCCAGGCGCTGATCGCGGCCGCGGGCGCGGAGATGAAGGACTGGAACGTGCGGCTGGCGCCCGAAGACGGCGCGGCGTGACCGGCATCCCGGCAAACACCTATTGGGCCGTGGCCGGCCGCGTGCTGGCCGGCCCGCACCCCGAGTTCGTCGAGGGCGGTCTGCCGCGACTGCTTGACGTCGGCGTGCGGCGGTTCGTCGACCTGACGGCGCGCGGCGAGAGCTACGAGTCCGACCTGCGCGAGCTCGATCCCGGCGCTCGGTACGTCAACCGGCCGATCGACGACCTCGGCGTGCCGAGCGAAGACGAGATGCGGGAGATCCTGCGCGAGCTGCGGCCGGCGGGCGGCGAAGTCGTCTACGTCCACTGCCGCTACGGGCTCGGACGGACGGGCACGGCGGTCGGCTGCCTGCTCGTCGAGGAGGGCACGCCCGCGACCGACGCGCTGCGGCGGCTGCGCGAGCTGCGGTCCGGCTACGCGGACGCCGACCTCGCCTCACCGGAGACGCGCGAGCAGTGCGAGTTCATCGAGCGCTGGAGTCAGCGGCCGAACGGCCCCGGCGGCGACCAGCCCGTGAGCTCGTGAATGAGCCCGAGCGCCACGCCGATCTTCAACACGCGCTCGACGGGTTCAGGGATCGCCGGCTCGCTGGGAGGCGAACTCGGTGCGGACAACGGCTGCGCCGCTTCACGCATCCTCGCCTCGGCGGACTCGATCGCGAGCCGGCGCATCACCGGATCTTCTTCGAACGCCATCAGCGGCCGCCGAAGAACGCGCAGCCGCCGAGCACGCGGTCGTAGCGCGACCAGCGCTCGCCCGGCGCCGTGGCCTTCTCGAGCCGGTCGAAGGCGCCGAGCCGGCCGCTGAGCTCGTCGATCGCGTGGACGAGCGCGGCCTCGCGGGTGCCGGGAGCGACCGGGCTTCCGTGCTCCAGGCAGCCGTGGTGGGCGAGGATGACGTGCAGCAGCGCCCGCGCGAGGTCGGGCGGGAAGTCCGCGATCGCTTCGATCTCGCGGCGCACGCGGTAGTAGCCGAGCGGGATCTCGCCCTCGAGCTTGCCCGCGTCGGTGAGGTCGGCGCAGCCGTGGTCGGAGGCGTAGGCCTCGAGCTTGCCGATGTCGTGCAGCAGCGCGCCGCAGACGGCGAGGTCGCGGTCGATGCCCGAGAAGACGATGGCCGCGGCGCTGACAAGCTGTGCGATGCCGGTCGAGTGCTCGAGCAGCCCGCTCGGATACGCGTGGTGGTTGAACTTCGCCGCCGGCGCCACGCGATACGCGCGCCCGGTCGGCGTATCCGGGTCGAGGAGCGCGGCGAGGAGCTCGGCCAGGTACGGGTTGCGCACCGAGCCGACGAGGCGCTCGAGGTCGTCGCACAGCTCGTCGACCGGCCGCGCGGGACCGTCGAGGAGCTCGGCCCACGGGACGGCCTCGGCCGCCGGCCGGGACAGCGCGTCGATCGTCACCTGCCGCCCGTAGCGCGGGTGCTCGTCGAAGCGCCCGGCAACCTGCACGGCCTCGCCGCGTTCGACGGCGAACGCGTCGTCGGGGTCCCACAGCACCGCGGGGACACTGCCCGAGCGGTCCGCGAGCGTGAGGCGCAGGTACGGCGCGCCGTCGCGCTTGTGCCGCCGCTCGACCTCGCGGACGAGCAGCACGGTGTCGACCGGGCTTCCTTCAGACCAATGGCAGAGCAGCTTCATGGCCCCTC
>VAWY01000249.1 GCA_005888335.1 Actinomycetota bacterium | reverse complement strand
GGTGCTTCGGACGGTGACGGCGCACGTGTGCGTCGCGATGCTTCAGTGCCCGGTGGTGTGGGTGCGCGGCACGGCTGGGCACCGTCGTGGCCAGGGCGACGCCCGCTCCACCTAAAGCAAGCGCGCCGGTGACGCACACCGCGGCGATGAGCCGCGCCTTGCTGCTCGCTCCCATGTCCCTCCCTTGGGTCGGGGGTGATGAGCACGGCCGAGGCTCGTGCGAGACCCTTTGTGGGCGCGAAAGCGTCCGTTTCGATTGCGTTAGGGCCCCTCATCACGCACCGGTTTGGCGAGCGGCCCGCGCCGGGCAGCCCTGACCGTCGATGCGGCGGGGGTTGCTTGCGCTGATCGCGGTCGTGCTGCTGCCGGCCGCGCTTGCCGAGTCGCGCGAGGTGCGCCTGCGCTCGCCGGCCCGGCTGCGCGCGGCCGTGGTGACGACCGCCGGAGGCCCGGCCGTCCTCCTGCGCTGGCGCGACACCGCGCGTGGCGAGACGCGCTGGGAGGTCCTGCGCGGCCGGCGGCGCGTCGTGCTGCGGGCGAACAGCACGCGCTACACCGACCGCCGCGTGGAACGCGGCAGGCGCTACCGCTACCGCGTGCGGCCTTGCCGCCGGCACCGCTGCGCGCGCTGGACCTCGGCGGTCGTGACGCTGCCGGCGAGCGCGACCACGCCGGCCCTCCCACCGGGGCCGGCGAGCGGCGGCTCGGCCACGCCGCCGAGCGGAGGTTCCGGACCGAGCGGCGGCGCCGCCACCCCCGACCCCTTCGCGGGCGGCCCGACCATCGGCGGCTGTCCGGTCTTCCCCAAGGACAACCCCTGGAACACCGACGTCTCGAGCTTCCCCGTGAACAGGAACTCCGCCGCGTACGTCGGCGCGCTGAGCGGGCTGACGCTCTGGCCCGACTTCGGCTCCGGCCAGTACGGCGACTACGGCATCCCGTTCGGAACGGTGCCGCTCGACCAGCCGCTCGTCCCGATCCGGTTCAAGGTCCCGTCGGTCGCGAGCGAGAGCGATCCCGGGCCCTACCCGATCCCGCCGGGCGCTCGCGTCGAGGGCGGGACGGATCACCACGTCCTGATCCTGCGCCAGGGCGATTGCCGGCTCTTCGAGCTCTACGACGCCACCAAGGACGCCGACAACGGCTGGAGCGTCTACAGCGCCGCGCGCTTCGACCTGCGCTCCAATGCGCTGCGCCACGATGGCTACACGTCGGCCGACGCGGCAGGCCTGCCGATGCTGCCCGGGCTCGCGCGCGTCGACGAGGTCGACGCCGGAGCGATCAACCACGCGCTGCGGATCGCGATCCCGCGCACGCAGAAGGCGTACATCCACCCCGCGACCCACGCCGCGTCGAGCAGCACCGACCCGGCGCTCCCGCCGATGGGGCTGCGGCTGCGGCTGAAGGCGTCGTTCAACGTCGCGGCGCTGACCGGCCAGGCGCGCGTGATCGCTCGGGCGCTGCAGGTCTACGGCGCGTTCGTCGCCGACAACTCCGGCGGCAGCAAGGTCTTCATCTCCGGCACGCCCGACCCCGGCTGGAACGACGCCGACCTCGACCAGCTCAAGCGGATCCCCGCCGACGCGCTCGAGGCGGTCGAGACCGGGCCGGTCATCCCGGGCTGAACGCCGCGATCACGTCGGCGAAGCGGCGCACCGACTCGGCGCCGCGGGCATCGGCGAGGCCGACGATCTCGGTCTGGACACCGGCCTCGGCGAGCTCGCGACAGCGCCCGACGTGCTCGTCGACCGTCGCCGCGCCCGGGCCGTCTCGCGCCTCGTCCGCGCTGACGACCCGCGCCGGGGCGAAGTGGGTGACCCTGACCGAAGCGGGATCGCGCCCTTCGGCGGCGCAGTGCTCGCGCAGGACGGCGACCTTGCGGGCGACGGTCGCCGCGTCCCCGAACACGTTGCACGCGTCGGCATGGCGCGCGACGAGCCGCAGGGTGCGCCGCTCGCCCGAGCCGCCGACGAGGATCGGGATGCGCTCCTGCAGCGGCCGCGGATAGCAGACGGCCTCCGGGACGCACAGGGTGCGCCCGTCGAAGCGCGGCGAGCCAGGGCCCCACATGAGCGGCAGCAGCTCGAGCGCGTCCTCGAGCCGCGCGTAGCGCTCGGTGAGCGGCGGGAACTCCCAGCCGTAGAGGCGGTGCTCGCGCTCGAACCAAGCCGCCCCGATCCCGCACATGGCGCGCCCGCCGGAGAGCACGTCGAGCGTCGCGACGATCTTCGCGAAGTGCGCGATGTTGCGGTAGGTGACGCCGGTGACGAGCGTGCCGAGCCGGATGCGCTCGGTCACGCCCGCGAGGTAGGCGAGGGCGGTGTAGCTCTCGAGCATGTCCTCCCACTCGCGACCGATCTGCGGGATCTGCACGAAGTGGTCCATGACCCACAGGCTCGTGAAGCCGGCGTCCTCGGCCGCCCGCGCCACCTCGGCGAGGACGCCCGCCGTGGTCTGCGGATGGCCCGGCCAATCGAAGCGCGAGACCTGCAGCCCGAAGTCGAGCGTCATCGGATCCTCCTTCTGGCGGGCGGCGGCGCCCAGGGCGGTCAGGAAGGCGGCGGGCACGAGCGCAACCGGGCCCGGGCGGTGCACGCCGGCGAAATCCTCGCCGGCGAGCCGCTCTCCGGCGCCGGCCGCCTCGCGCAGCTGCGAGGCGACCACGCGCGCCGGCACGGGCGCCTCCCGGGTGCGATTGCGGGCGCGGACCACGGCCTCGGGCACGTCGAACAGGACCGCGTAGGCGGGCACGCCATGGTCGTCCGCGAGCGACCGCCAGGCGGTGCGCCGCTTGGCCTCGAGCCCGGTCGAGTCGATCACCGTGGTCAGACCACGGCGCAGCCGCTTGGCCACGATCAGGTCGAGCACCTCGAACGCGTCGCGGCTCGCGCGCTGGTCGCGCTCGCTCGTGCCGACCACGGCGCGCAGCCGGTCCGACGACACGATCTGATCGGCGTGGAACCACGTGTGCGCCCAGTGCGACTTGCCCGCTGCGGTCGCCCCGACGAGCACGACGAGGCACGGGTCCGGCAGCCGCAGCGGCGGGCCCTCGGACAGCGTCTCCGACACGACGCGGGTCCTACCACGGCGCTACGGTCGGCGGCGTGCGCCCGGCCGCCCGGCGATCGGCGAAGTCGATCGCCCTCCTCGTAGCGATCGTGCTTGCGGGATGCGGGCAGGCGCCGCCTGCACGCGCCCCAGCCCCCGCGGCGCCGCCGGCCCCTGAGGAGCGGCTGGGCAGTGACGCCGTACGCCTCGCCGCGCGGCTGACGGAGGTCGAGGCGGCGCTGGACGGCGACATCGACGCCTGGCGCGCGCACGGCGACCCCGCCGCGGGGCCACCGCCCGCCGCGGTGACCCTCGGAGCACTCTACGAGCAGCGCGTCGTGCGCCGGCTCGCGGTGGACCGGCGCCTCGCGGCCGGCGTGCTGCCACGGCTGCCGGGCGGCCTGCAGCGCTTTATCCGGGCCGGCGTGCTCGCCCTGCGCGACCTGCGGCGCCTGAGCGGACCGCCACGGCGTCACCGCTTCAAGGTGGGCCCGGCGCAACCTGCGGATCGGCTGCTGCGCGCCTACGGCGAGGCCCAGCGGCGCTTCCGAGTCGGCTGGCACGTGCTCGCCGCGGTCAACCTCGTCGAGTCGCAGTTCGGGCGCCTGCGCAACGACAGCGTCGCGGGAGCGAAGGGACCGATGCAGTTCCTGGCGGCGACGTGGCGCGCGTTCGGGCTCGGCGGCGACGTGCACGACCCGCGCGACGCGATCCTCGGCGCCGCCAACTACCTGCGCCACAACGGCGCGCCGCGTCGCTACCGCCACGCGCTGCTCGCCTACAACCACTCGCCGCTCTACGTCGACGCCGTGCTGCGCTTCGCCCGCCGGATGGCCGCCGGCCGGCGCGCGTACTACGCGCTGTACGCCTGGCAGGTCTACGTGCGCACGCCCGCGGGCACGCGGCGGCTGACCGGGCCCGGCACGCCGGTCACGTGACCATCTGCATGAGCAGGCCGCGCTCGTCGCGCTCGCCGTCGCCCAGCACGTCGGCACCGCCGGCGGCGTGGCGGCGCGCCGACCACAGCGCGGCGTAGGCGTCGAGGAGGTCGTCGAGGGCGGCGTCGCGGCGGGGCGCAGCCCACGCGCCGAGGCGCAACTTGCCATCGGGCGCGACCGCGGCGAGCAGCTCGCGGCGCAAGCGCACGCCGTCCGTGCGCCGCTTCGGCGGCAGCGCCCGCGACGAGCCCGCCAGCGCCAGGAACGACAGCTCGGGGTGGACCTCGACCACCCACGCCTGGCGCGCCGGGCGCTCGGCCAGCAGCGCGTCGGCCTCGGCGATCCTCGCGAACAGCCCGACGGCCTGGTGACTGAGGACGGGGTGCTCGCCGGCGCGGCGGCGCACGACCTCGCGGGCCTGCTCGAACGTGCACCCGAGCAGCTCGCGATCCGGCGCCGGGAAGACGCACGCCCGGCGCGGGCCGAGCCGCTCGCGCGCCGCGCGGTCGCATGCGCGCAGGCCGGCGCGGCGCGGCAGCCCCATCGGGACGTCGACGCCGACGCTCGGCGGCGGGCGCATCGCCTCGCACGCCTCGACGAGCGCGCGCAGCCCGCCGTGCCGCGCGCGCAGCAGCTCCGGCTCGGTGCGGACGAGCGCGCCGCCGGCGTCCTCGTAGCCTCGCACGACGACCCACCCGGCCCGACAGCCGTCGACGCCGACCGCCGCCAGCCGCAGTGCTCCT
>VAWY01000248.1 GCA_005888335.1 Actinomycetota bacterium | reverse complement strand
CGCCGACGGCGGGCGCGGGCCGAAAGCCCTGCAGGTGGCCGTAGCTGGGATCGGTGAACCACACCGAGCCGTCGCGCGCGACGACCACGTCGTTGGGCGAGTTCAGCGGCCGGCCGCCCCAGTTGTCGGTCACGGTCTGTGTCGCGCCGCTGCGGCGGTCCACCGAGCTGATGCGCGCGGGCTCGTGGAAGGAGCCCTGCTCGCACACGATCAGCCGCCCGTCGGTGCCGATCGCCATCCCGTTGGCCACGTTGGCGTCGGCGCGCACGACGGTGATCTCGCCCGAGGCGAGGTCGAGGCGTTTGATGTCGACGCGCGGCGGGTCGCCCGGGATCGGCTTCGTCGTGAAGTACAGGGCGTGCTCGTCGGCGGCGTAGACCGGGCCCTCGTGGGCGTCGGTGGTCGCGACGACCTCCATCCGCGGCGATCGGATCGGCTTGCGCCGCCGGCTCGCGCCTTGCGAGCCGAGCTCTCCGCGGACGCGGTGCACCAGGGATGTCGAGGACAGCGGCTGCATCGCGCTACCGGGGTCGGGCCGATGCGTGACGGGCCTCGGCTATGCCGACCGCGGCCATCGCCGGGGAGATGACTTCGCGCGGGCCGCTGGCGATGCCTGCGGGGATCCGGCGGACGTCGCCGGTGGCCGGCGCCTCGGCCCGCTCGTCGTCGCCGCCGAGCAGCGCCAGCCCTGTGACGGGGAAGATGAGCACCGACAGCAGGCCGGCGGCGATCAGCGCGGCCGACTGCGCGCCGTCGAGCAGCCCGAGCTCCTGGCCGATCGCCGTCGCGGCGACGATGAACGGCAGCGAGGTCGACTGCAGCACCGCGGCGACGGCGGCGCGCCGCGCGCCCACGAACCCGCGGTACAGCACGGCGGGCAGCCCGCGCACGAGGAACAGCGCGGCGAGGAAGATCGGGACCTTGATCAGGTTGGAGGGGTGGTCGAGCAGCGCGTTGAGGTCGAAGCGGATCCCGCTGGCGACGAAGAACACGGGGATGAAGACGCCGAAGCCGACCGCCTCGAGCTTGCGCCGGAACAGCGGATGCGTCATGAAGTTGTCGCTGTCGACGAGGGTGAGGATCGCCCCGGCGGCGAAGGCGCCGAGGATCGCCTCCAGCCCGAAGGCCTCGGCGAGCGCGACGAAGCCGATCATCAGCACCCACGCACCGCGCACACGGATCTGCGCGGTGGTGTCCTGCAGGCGGACGAGGTCGCGCATCACGGCCTTCGAGCGCTCGGCGCCGCGGACCGCGAAGAGCACGGCGGCGCCGATCCCGAACAGGCCGGCCAGGAGCACGACCGTGGCGCCGACGCCTCCTTGGCCGGAGAAGAACAGGCTCAGCAGGATGATGCCGCCGAAGTCGGCGATCGTTCCGGCGGCGACGACGAGCTGGCCGAACGGCGTGGCGATCTGCCCGGCGTCCTTGAGGACGGGGATGATGATCCCCAGCGAGGTCGCGGCGAGGATGATCGCGACCAGCAGCGGCGTGTCGACGAGCCCGGCCGCCTTGAGCACGAGGCCGGCCACGACGCCGACGGCGAACGAGACGATCCAGCCGCCGAAGGCCAGCTTGAGCACTTGCCCGCGGAGGTGCTCGAACTCGATCTCGAGCCCGGCGAGGAAGAGCAGGAAGGCCAGGCCGATCAGCGACAGGACGGCGATCGGCTCGTCGATGTGCACCCAGCCCAGGACCGACGGGCCGATGACGATGCCCGCGACGATCTCCACGACGACCGACGGCAGGCGCAGCCTCGGCGCCAGGCCGAGGAGGAACGGGGCGGCGAAGGCGACGGTGACGACGAGCAGCAGCCCGCCGAAGTGCAGATCGGTCATGCGCCTCAGTCCACTTCGCGCCGCGGGCGTTACTCGCGCGACGAGGCGACGCTGATCTCGAACGCCGCGTGGAAGGCACCCGCCGGCGGCGCGAAGCGCAAACCGCGGCCGCTGACCAGCGCATTGGTCGGCGCGGTCATCGGCTCGAAGCAGATGACGGCGTGGTCGCGGGGGGCGAAGACCTGCGCCACGGGATAGCCGGCCAGGAAGCGCACGGTGACCGCGCGCCCGCCGCCGGACACGGTGAAGCGGGGCTCGGGGCCGAGCTCGTCGTAGCCGTCGTCGAAGGAGCGCCGGCCGAGCGGCTTGACCTCCGCGGGCTCGCGCACGGTCGCGCCCGAAGGGATGCTTCGGTCGTCGGTGAGCAGGTGGCGCCGCGCGGGCAGCGCGACGACCCACTCCCCGCGCGGGACGCCGGGCAGCCGGAGATAGGGGTGAAAGCCGAAGCTGACCGGCACGGGGCGCTCGCGGGCGCGCAGCGCGGTCTCGATCGTCAGCGCCGCCGGGCTGAGCGTGACGCGCTGCTCCATGCGGTGCGCGAACGGGAAGGCGGCCTCGCTGAAGTCCAGCTCGGCGATGAGCGACGCACGGTCGCCGTCGGCGCCGGCGGCGACGACCCGCCACCCAGACGGCCTGACGCCATGGATCGGCAGACCGTGCTCGTCGACGGGCAGCCCCGAGGGGAGGCGCACGGCGAGTCCGGCGGCCTCGTACGTCGGGCGGTCGAGCCGGTTGGCCCACGGATGCAGCAGCGGGATCCCCATCACCGCGCCGTGCGCGACATAGGCGGCGAGCCCGGCCTCCCGGCTCAGGAGCTCCTCGCCGTTGTGGCGCAGCGACACACCCGCCATCCCTACGTGCGGGACGAACGCCGCCTCGAGCGGCCCGGCGGCGAGCCGGATGGCATCGAAGCCGTCGATGCTCTCGTCGCATACGGTCGCGGGAGCGGAGACGCGCAGATCGGTCATGACCGCTAGTCCCGCGGGCCCTTACCGCGTTACGCGGCGCGTAACGCGCGCGGCGGCGACCGGCACCAATGGTCTATGACACGCATCCTCTCCGTACTCACGGCGATCGTCTTCGCGACCGCCATCGTCACCAGCCTGGCCCTCGACGCCGGGGCCTCCCAGAGCGTCGACGTCCCCAGCGCCGCCAGCGCACCGGCCGCGACAACGTTCGCGGCGACCGCGCGGCGCGACACCGTGACCGTCGGCCGCTCGGCCTTCGGGCGGATCCTCTTCGACGGCCGCGGCCGCGCGCTCTATCTGTTCACCCGCGAGAAGACCGAGACCTCGCAGTGCTACGGCGCCTGCGCGAAGGCCTGGCCGCCGTTCCTCACCAGGGGCCGGCCGTCCGCCGCCCGCGGAGCCCGCAGCTCGCTGCTCGGCACCGCGCGCCGCAGCGACGGAACGACGCAGGTGACCTACCGCGGCCACCCGCTCTACTACTACGTCGGCGACCGCCGGCCCGGCCAGGTGCTCTGCCAGGGCGTCGTGCAGTTCGGCGGCACCTGGTTCGTGGTCTCCCCCTCCGGCCGCGCCGTCCACTGAAACGCCCGCGCCGTTCGCGAGTCAGTTCGCGGTCACTGTAAATCGGCCCAGGAGGCCCCCTTGCTGTCCAAGTATTACCCCCACCTGCTCCAGGCGCTCGCCGTCGCCGCGGGATTCGTGGTCCTCAGCACGTTCGCGTTCGGCCACTCGACCGCCAACGCGATCGACTTCGCGATCTCGATCGCCATCACCGTGCTCGGCGTCGTCGCGGTCGCCGTCGGCCGCGGCAAGGTCGAGCGCGCGATCGGACTCGCGACCGTCGTGCTCGGCTCGTGGTCGATCCTCGTCACCGTCGGCATCTTCTCGGGCAGCACGCAGCGCTGGATCACCTTCGCCGCTGCTGCCGCCGCCGCCGGCCTGGCCCTCGTCGGGCAGGCGCTCGAGGAGTCCGGCGTGATCGGGCGCCGGATGCCGCGCCTGCGGCGCGCCGCCGCCCCCAAGGCCGCGTAAGGCCACTCCCGCCCACGCGGGCAGCGAAGCGGCGGTGCCTCCTCCGTCACCGCCGCTTCGCGCGTTAAGTGTTCGTCGTCTCGTCTGACAGAGTGGTGCTGGTGAGTGTGCGTCGTTTGCGCGCGCCCGATCTCGCCCAGGTGGCTGCGTGGAAGCGCGAACTCTGGGGCGACGACGACGGCGAGGATCAGGACGAGACCATCTTCGTGTGGGCGTCCGACGGCGACACGATCGGCGGCTTCGTCTCCCTGTCGTTGCGGCCGTGGGCGGAGGGCTGCGCCGGAGCACCGGTGCCCTACGTCGAGGCCTGGTACGTCGCGGAGGACCTGCGCGGACGCGGAGTCGGCCGCGCCTTGATGCGGGCGGCCGAGACGTGGGCCCGGGAGGCCGGCTTCCGCGAGCTGGGATCAGACGCGCGTCTCGACAACGCGGCGAGCCTGCAGGCGCACCGGCGGCTGGGGTTCGTGCCGACAGAGCGGCTGCAGTTCTTCCGCAAGAGCCTCGAGCCGTTTGTCAGCGCAGTCGCGATCCGCGTCGAGGAGTACGCGGGCCCGAGGGCAGGTCTGCGCTCCCTGTTCGAGCTCGCGGAGGATTCCTCGGACGAGCTCGACGCGTACATCGACGCCGGGCGCGTTCTGGTCGCCATCCGCGCAGACGAGATCGTCGGCCACCTCCAGATCACCGAGACACGCGAGCGGGCGGAGGCGGAGATCAAGAACATGGCGGTCCTTCGGTCCCACCAAGGCATCGGCGTCGGCCGCGCCCTGGTCGAAGCGGCCGTCGCCCTCGCTCGCGACGAGGCGCGATCCACGCTGATCGTCGCCACGGCGGCGGCCGACACGGGCAACCTGCGGTTCTACCAGCGCCAGGGCTTCCGGATGCGCTCGATCGAGCGCGACGCGTTCACCGAGGCGACGGGTTATGAGGCGCGCCTCCAGGTGGACGGCATCGAGCTGCGCGACCGGGTCTGGCTCGATCTCTGCGTCGACG